>DATFET010000461.1:0-3883 GCA_035250835.1 Anaerolineales bacterium | reverse complement strand
CCAGGATTCCGCCGCCTCCCTCCCAGCGCAGAAGGAGTACAACCACCGAGAGGATCCCAATCAGGACGCCCCCCGCAACTCCCAGACAGCCTATCGCCCGCTCGGCAAACCCTTTGTGGCTGGCTGCATCGAAATGTGTATTGCACATGGGAACATCCACCGTGATGGCATGGGTTTTGTTCCCATAGCTGTAAACCTGTTGGATTGGATAATTGCTGGAGGCAGATGACAGGCAAACCACACAGGTTGAAGGAAAGTTCATCTGCGAGAGAGGCACAAAAATGGATTTGGACATGGCGATAATCCTCGAACTTCAATGAGTAATCCCGGATGGATTTTATAGACTGTCTGGATGATACCCTCCAGTTGTAGGAAATGCCACAGAGATCAGCCTCTTACCCCGCCGTATGAAAGCGCAAGATTCACCAGGACTGAGTAGACTGCCAGGAATGTTCCTGCGATTGTAAGCACTCGGTGTGCAGCCATGTTTTTCAGAACTACATATGCCTGGCAGAAGCCAATCAGCGCGAGCAGGGTCAGGCTGGCAATGAATTCCGTTTCGTAACGGAACCCGACATAGAACAGCAGAAGTGCAGGTATCGAGCCTGCGATGGCAGAACCCAGCAAGCCGATGACCGTCCAATCAAATAGATCAAAAATCTCTTTTTTTTGAGCGCTATTTCTGAGTCTCTCTACAAATGTTTTGATGAACATTATTGGAGGCAGGACGGCAAATAAAAGGAAAGGCGTGCTATAAAGCGCACCGGCGAATCTCCCTTCGACAGCATATAAATTCGGCAATTCGATAGAAGTGAATACAGGTTTTTCACTGCCCGATACGGGGTGAACATAAGGAAAATTACCTGTCACTTCGAAAGGATTGAGAAAGTAGTTGAAAATATTCTGAATGACATAAACACGCGAAAACAGGATGGAGTAGTTAGCTTGGAGGTTGAAGGCCGCGAGCTGGTAATACAGTCCAAACTCAAAAATCGAATCGAAGCGCGCCCAGTTATACCAGGCCAGCATCACTCCACATACGATGAGAGGGCCGATCAGTGCGAGGGTTGAACTTCCAATCTTCCGTTCATCTCCTGACTTGCGATACTCGTTGAAAATGAATAGCCAGGTGAGCGCAACCATGAAACCAATCGGGAGCAGTTGAGTCGTCCGCGTTGCAGCCGTACAAGCCCACAGTATCCCTGCCAGGGATAATTTCCCCATATGGACAGGCTTCTCCTTCAGTGCCAGGAATGCAAAGTAAAACCCGGTTGTGAAAAAGAATTGTCCGCCAGCGATCGCCGCTTCGTGAATGTACGGATGCGCCAGCATTCGAGTAAATGGACCTGTCAACCCTAATACCAAAATCCCCAGGGATATGAACCAGTCTGGCAAGTTCACAAAAAAGCGACGCACAATTTCAATGAATAACAAGCATTGTATAATGAACAAGCCTGCAATGAAGAGATAGACAAAGATTTGATCACCTGGTTTTATGGGCAGGATTGCGGTGACGAGCGCAAGAGGCAGGCTGGGAAAGGGTCCAAAGTACAGGTAATATTTCCCCTCATACAGGGATGCATCTCCTACGACTTGAATATTCTTCCTCGCCTTGTGGTCATATGGGTTCGGAAGCGCCAGCAAGGCGGGATCTGGTTTTTCTTCCAGGGCGAGCGTACCTTGCTGGAATGAACTGGCGAGCCGGGAATAATAATCGCTCGTATACCCTCGAGCGCGCCATGGACCTATACTGATGAACCAGATATAGACGCCAAGAACGAGCAGAATCGAAACCCAGGTTGGGAGAGATAACCGTTTATTTTCCACGATGAACGATTATAAGTCCGAACCGCTGGATAAAAACCCCCGCGACGTTTGTCCCGGAGTTTGTAGCTTATTCCTCCACCGGCCAGTTCCTGAAGGTATTTTATACACGCTCCAATCTTCCGGTCTCGACAAATTTGTTATGAGCGCCTATACTTTCTCAATTCCATTTCGATCCATGAGGTCCAAATGACCAAGCATCTCGTTGTAGTGGCAGGGAACATCGGTGTGGGGAAGACATCGTTGACGGAGCGGATCGGCTCACGGCTGGGTTGGTGGACTGGTTATGAATCTGTGGCAGACAACCCGTACCTGGCAGATTTTTACTCGGATATGCGTGCCTGGGCTTTCCATTTGCAGGTCTTTTTTTTAGGTCATCGCGCCGAGCAATATAAGGAGGCCGTTCAGGATCCACGTTCGGCGATCCTGGACCGAAGTATTTTTGAGGATTTCTACATTTTTGCGCGTGCCCTTCATCATATGGGAGATGTAGCGGAGCGTGACTATCTTGCCTACCGCCGATTGTTCGAACTGGTGGTGACCAGCCTGCCGCGGCCCAACCTGTTGATCTATCTCAAAGCTCCAGTCAATGTTCTGATGAATCGGATCCGGCGGCGGGCGCGCAATATGGAAACCGGCATTACGCCCGAATATTTGACCCTGCTCGATTCCTTTTACAATGACTGGCTGGGCGCGTTTGACATGTGTCCGGTCCTCACGATCCGGACAGATGACCTGGATTTTGTTCATCAACAGCAGCATCTGGAAACCGTGGTCGATCGCATTCAGAATAAGCTGGCAGGCAAGGAAGTTGTCGAATTCTAGGAAAAGAGCAATTATGGATATCGCAAATCGCAGCGGGGTATGGACAAATAGCAAACTCAAGAAAAGAACCCGGGCTCAGCAGGAAGCTCTCATCGGCTTCCTGTTCATATCCCCCTGGCTGATCGGTTTCATCCTGTTAAAGGCTCTGCCGATTCTCGCCGCGCTGATCTTCTCACTGACAAATTTCCAGATGCTGTCGCCGCAAGAAACCAGGTTCGTCGGGCTGGAGAATTACGCGCGGTTCCTCGGGGACAGCGCCGCGGGAGCCAGCCTGTTTGGCTCGCTTGGATACTTCCTGCTGACTGTACCTTTGGAAATGATCGTCGCTCTGATCCTGGCAGCCATCTTTACCAGTGACAGACTCAAGAACAAGCGCATCCTGCGGACGTTGATCTTCATGACCGCCATCATTCCCTCCACATCCATATTTTTCATTTTTCTGGGAACCCTGCAATATGCAGAGCGATTGATCTTCAGACCCATGAACCTGCCGCCCATGGATGGGTTTGGATTACTGCTGCCATTCATGGCGTTGTGGAGCATCGGTCCGGGTTTCCTGATCATCTATGCTGCCATGGAAAGCATCCCGAGGGAAATCTATGAAGCGGCACGAGTGGATGGTGCGGGACCGTTGGCGCGGTTTGTCTTCATCACCCTGCCAATGATCTCGCCGGCCATTTTCTTTACACTGGTCATCAACCTGACCGGCGCCTTCGGCGGAGCCGTCCTGCTCGACCGAGGCTACATATTGAGCTTCAGCCTTTCCCCGATGGAAGGCTATATCAATGACATGATGTTTTCTCAGGCCGATCTTGGGTATGCCAGTGCACTCGCCTGGGTGACGTTTGCAGTGATGATGACCCTGACCATCATCCTGTTCCGCTCAGCAAAGCGATGGGTGTATTTCCCGGAGGAGGATGACAATGAAGATCTTTAGACGCAGCGCTGACTCCTCGCGGCTGACGTACAAGTTATGGAATTTCAGCGGCACGGCAATGCTTAATCTTTTTATGTTCATCTTCGTGATTGCTTATCTTTCGCCATTACCTTTTATGGTGATCGCATCGCTGACACCGCAGGATCAATTCCTGGATGCGAATGCACCCATCCTGCCTTCCCGGCGGGTAAAGTTTAATTATGAAGGCAAGGACCTGGTCGTCTACAAGGTCCCGACTGAGGATGGCGAAAAGAATTGGGCTCTGTACAAAACGGGCCGCAGGTCGAGCGAGTTTAT
>DATFET010000449.1:0-8358 GCA_035250835.1 Anaerolineales bacterium | reverse complement strand
CACTTCATCGCCTGGGCAACTTCCTTCGGTCCGATGTGCGCGCCGGGCGTCTCCAGGCCGGGCGCGGAGGGCACACAGGATGGCATCTGCACCCAGATGTGGATGGGCTGTTTCTGCGCTTCATCCACCATCAGCTTCACCCCCTTCAAGCCAAAGACATTGGCGATCTCGTGCGGATCGATGAACATGCCGGTTGTGCCGCGCACGGCCACGGCGCGCACGAACTCTGTGACCGTCACCATGCCGGACTCGACGTGCATGTGCCCATCCAGCAGGCCGGGCACAAGATAGCGTCCCTTGGCGTCGATGACCTTTGTCTTCTTCCCGATCGTGTGGCGTGCATCCTCTCCAACGTAGGCGATGTGACCGTCCTTGATGGCAACGTCCGAGCCGGGGATGATCTCCCCCGATTGGACCGAGACCCATTTGCCGTTGAGGATGACCAGGTCCGCGGGGACGCGGCCCATGGCTGCATCAACCAGTGCGCGGGTTAGTTTTGTAGAAGATGACATTCATTCTCCGCTGAATATTTTGAAGGTTTAATGTTGAAGGTTCCATTGAATCTTATACAACAATACAATTCCTAGGATGTGCCGCTGAACAACACAAAGAGCAGCAGGAGGATCATCAGAAAAAAAGGGATGATAAGGATCCAGGCCATCATTTCTTTTCCACGGTGCATCGCCCAGGCAGCGCCGAAAATAAGCGCAGGCGCCAGAAAGATCGGGGATCGAACCACTGGAAAGCCGCTCAGCACCCATGAAAACGGAACCGAGACGATCGCTGCCGCAACCAGAAAACGATAATTACTTTTGAACAAGCCGTACATTGCAAGGCCAACTGTCGTGAGGATCGCCGGCCAGCCAGCGAAGAGGGAGAGGAGAGAGTCGAGCATTTTGTTTCGGTTTAAGGTTGAAGGTTAGAAGGTTTAACGTTCAAACATTAAACTTGCTAACCTGTCAACAGTCTCCGGGCTGCTCTGTTATGTTTCTCGATCAACTTGCCTTCATCGACAGTACACAACTGCCCTTCCTTGACAACGAACTTTCCACCGACGACCGTGTAATCTGCATTGACGGACTGACCAAAGACCACGGCAGCAACAGGATCGTGCATCCCACTAAAGCCAATGTGGTCCAGATCGATGGCAAAGAAGTCGGCGCACTTGCCGGCTTCCAGGCTGCCAATGTCGGTCCTTCCCAGTACGGCCGCGCCGCCGCGCGTCCCCAAATACAACGCTTCGCGGGCGGTCATGAGTTTGCGATCTGGATCGTTGGAGAGGGAGTAGCCGGTCAGACCTTCCTTGACGCGCGAGACCAGCATTGCGTTGCGAACCTCGGCGAGCAGGTGAGACCCGTCATTGGATGCGGAGCCATCCACGCCCAGGCCGACGTTCACGCCCGCGGCGCGGTATTCCTTAACCGGCGCGATACCAGAAGCGAGTCGCATATTCGAGGTGGGACAGTGCGCCACGCCACAGTTGTGTTTCGCAAAGACCCGGATCTCCTCCTCATTGACCCAGACCGCGTGTGCGAACCAGACGTCGTTCCCCACCCAGTTCACTTCCTGCATGTATCCGACAGGACGATGCCCAAACTTCTGCAGGCAGAATTGCTCTTCGTCTTCGGTTTCCGCAAGATGTGTATGTAAATGGACGCCATACTCACGCGCCAGCTTCGCCGATTGTTTCATCAGGTCACTGGTCACGCTGAATGGAGAGCACGGCGCCAGGACGATCTGCACGAACGCGCCGGGCTTTGGGTCGTGATATTGCTGGATCAGCCGTTGGGAGTCCTTCAGGATTGAGTCTTCGCTATCCACAACGGAATCAGGCGGAAGTCCGCCCTGCGACGCGCCGAGCGACATCGAGCCGCGCGAAGCCTGGATGCGGAGTCCGACCTCCTGCGCGGCGGCGATCTCGTCATCCAGTCTGGAGCCGTTGGGAAAAAGATACAGGTGGTCGGAAGCGGTAGTGCATCCCGAGAGGGCGAGCTCAGCCAGGGCAGTCTGAGCCGAGGTGAAGATATCCTCGGGGTTCATGCGCGCCCAGATCGGATAGAGCGTCGTCAGCCAGTTGAAGAGATTGGCATCCTGCGCGGCCGGGACGGCGCGCGTCAGGGTCTGGTAGAAGTGGTGGTGCGTGTTGACCAGCCCCGGCAGGACGACATGACCGCTCAGGTCGAGGACTTCGTCGGCGGTTTGAGGAAGCTCGTTGGTCGCACCCATCGGGCCGACCTGCTCGATGAAACCATCCCGAATAAAAAGACCACCATCGGGAATCTCCCGTTGATGGTCGTCCATGGTGACGATGTGGGTGTGTGTGATGAGGAGGGTTGTCATGGAGTAATGTAGTTCAATCGAAAAAAAAAGATACGACTAGACTAGATTTGTCTGACAACTTGAGTTTAGCAGAAAGTGAGGAGGATGTCAATCGGATTTTATTTCTTCTTTCAAGCATATACGTTACTTTAGGAGAGGCTTTTTCTTCCTATTGAATTCAAAATAATTTGGTACTATCCTATCTGCACACCTAAAAGTCGCGCCACAGGGGAACTATCATGGCAACAACCGACACCAGGTAATAAAGTGTTCGAGAAATGAAAATGGAACCTGCATCCAGCATGTCACAGAACAGGAAGAAATTCGGAAGAGCAGTCGTGATGGGTGCCAGCATCGCCGGGCTGTGGACCGCCCGCGCCCTGGCAGACCATTTTGATGAAGTGCTCGTTTTCGAGCGCGACCACCTTCCAGAGGGAGCCGATTTCCGTTCGGGCGCGCCGCAAGCCCGTCAGTTTCATACCCTGCTGCAGTCCGGTCTGGAGCAGATGAAGGAATGGTTCCCAGGGCTGGATGAAGAATTGATCTCGGCTGGCGCCGTGCCTTATGATGTGATCGGCGATGTCCATCTGCGCGCCCGTAATTTCTGGTTCCCGCAGTTTCCCTCCGGGTCAATACTATTGAGCTGCAGCCGGCTGTTGTTAGAATCGAGCATCCGCAGAAGACTCCGCCAAAATCCATGCATCCGTTTTGTGGAAGGTGTGCAGGTGATTGGTTTGCAATGCGATGAGGCGAAACGACGCGTGACCGGCGTACGGGTTCGGAATCGCGGCGGACCAGCCCAACAGGAATCCGACTCCATCCATGATGCCGATCTCGTGGTCGACGCGCTGGGACGCCGCTCCCAAACGCCTGAATGTCTGCTGGAAATGGGTTATCCCGCGCCGAAGGAAAGTGAAGTAGATAGCTTTCTCGGCTACGTCACCCGAAAATACAAGCGCAAGCCCAATGCTCCAATGATCCTGATCGTAGCTGCTCCCCCGAACGACCCGTACGGCGCGCTGGTCTTCCCGGAAGAGAACGATACGATGGTGGCTTTGATCGGGGGATACAACAAACATTACCCGCCTACCGACCCCGAGGAATTCGACGCGCTCATTCCCGTTCTGGGTCCGGAATTTCAGGAGGCTCTCAAAGATGCCGAGCCGATCTCTCAGCCGATCGGTTATCGCGGCACATCCAGCCGCTGGCGTCATTATGAACAACTGGAACGCTGGCCCGATCGATTCGTCGTGCTGGGCGATGCCTTTTGCGGATTCAATCCGATCTATGGGCAGGGCATGTCGGTGGCTGCCCTGTCCGCGGTCGCATTGGCTGACCGCATTCAGCACAGCAATGGCAATCTGGATGGGGTGGCGCGGTCCACGTTAAGGGAGATCGGGAAAATTACACAGTCAGTCTGGCTGATCGCAACTAATGCAGACCTCGAATGGCCCGGCACGGAAGGTGGCACCGTTGGGGAGGGTCCCCTGGATCGCTTCAGGCGCTGGTATGTGCACAAGGTATTGGAAGCCACAACCGTAGACAAAGAGGTGCGGCTGGTATTTGTTGCCGTCAACCAGCTGGTCAAACCCGCGACAGCTTTATTCTCAGTGGGAATTTTCCTGCGCGTGATGAAGTATGTTTTTGTGAGAAAAAGTTGGGAGGAATAAAGACACGACTTCGGCAGAGGTTTGGTTTAAGCGATGGGGTATGAAAACACAATGTGATTGATCCGATAACCGATTAGAATACAATCAAATTTTACCCTTGTCCCAGGATTAAGAGATGGAACGAAAAACTCAAAGTGGATATT
This sequence comes from Anaerolineales bacterium, assembly GCA_035250835.1. Taxonomy (GTDB): domain Bacteria; phylum Chloroflexota; class Anaerolineae; order Anaerolineales; family Villigracilaceae; genus Defluviilinea. The sequence goes on along the minus strand of DATFET010000449.1, from coordinate 4,226 downwards.
TATTGTTAGCAGACATTTCCGGCTATACATCCTTTGTCGCGAAGACGGAGATTGAGCACGCCGGTCTGGCTCTCTCCTACCTCCTGGAAACCATCGTGGAAAAATTGGATGCTCTGTTGACCATCTCCAAACTGGAAGGCGATGCTGTCTTTGCCTATATCGAGGAAAGCAAGCTTCAGGAAGGCGCGTCCCTGCTCGAGCTGATCGACCACACCTATCTGGCGTTCCGGGACAAGGCTGTTGCTTTACACAGCCAGGCGACCTGTCCGTGCAGGGCGTGCCAGGCGCTGCCCACTCTGGACCTGAAATTCGTCCTGCACCACGGGGATTTCGTCCTCCAGCAGGTGGCCGGGATCCGGGACCTGCTTGGGACAGATGTCAATCTGATTCACCGGCTGCTGAAGAACGGCGTCTCCGAATCCACCGGCTGGACGGGATATGCCTTGTTTACCGATCAGGCTTTGGAACAGATGCAGTACAGCAAGGACAATTTTTTCAGGCGCAGTGAAACCTACGAGCACCTGGGGGATGTAAACATCTATTGCATGGATATGCATGTCCGTTATGAAGAAATGAAAGGCTCGTGATGAAAACGCCACTATTCCAACCAGAGCGCGCCGACCACCACCACATCCTCTCCCAGCGCAGCCGGAACAAGTTCAACCTGTGGGGCAAACGAAGGCATCACTCTTGATGCCAATTCCTTTTGTAAGTCATTCCAGAATAGCGGTCCCATCAGGGACACTCCCCCTCCCAGGATGACGCGCTGTGGGTGCAATAAAGCGACCACGTTACTGATCGCCACAGCCAGCGTCTGACCGGTTTCATGCAGGATGAGTACCGCCGTCTCATCCCCTTCCTCAGCGGCTCGATAGACTACTTTTGCATCGATCTGATCGATGGAGCCGGCTAATTCCTCCATCAGGGAATGATCATTGGACGCCGCTCGACGCGCCCGCTGACCGATCGCCCAGCCTGAACAGATCTGTTCCAGCTCAGATAATTCTCCGCTGCGGGGATCCGCCACCCACATGTGCCCAATCTCGGCTGCGCCGAGACCCTGTCCGTTATCGATGCGGCCATCCACGATCCAGCTGCCACCCACACCACTCCCCGCGGTGATATAGAATACTCGCGAATAGCCGCGTCCATTGCCGAGTATGGACTCTGCCAACCCGGCTGTGTTGGCATCATTTTCAACAAAGACAGGCTTGCCCCACTGCCTTTCAGCCCATTCCTTGATGGGAAAGTTCGTCCAGCCGTCAACCTGAAAGGACCTTAAGATCACACCGCGGGTGCTATCCAAAATTCCGCCAAAACCAATCCCTATTTTGACGATTTTTGAAGGCTCCAGGTGGCTGGAGGTTAATATCTCTTCCACCATAGACACGACATCCTCAAGGATGCCGTCAGCTCCGTTTTCACGCCTGACCGGTCTCCGAATAATACCGTCAGGCAGCAGTCCCTCATCCGCTGAGCCAATGCCCACCTGGGTCTTTGTCCCTCCAATCTCGATACCGATCGACAACGGAGCGGAAAAATCCTGATCATTCTTCATCTGGGAAAATCCGGGTCGAGATGGTCGAGGGGAATCCGCATAGCTTCATTTCCAGAGCTATCGAAGCAGCTGCATATCCTGTCAGCTGAACTTCCAGGAGGCAGGCTGCTTCCCGAAAATCCGTGCAGCGTGCAAAAGTCGCTGCACTGAACGGAGTCTGCTGCAGATCCGATATTTTCCACGCTCCACTGGCGGACAGCGATCAACAGGATGAACAGTAGAGTCACAGCCGCCGAGATCAGGAAATGATTCCGGTTCAAGACAGGATCCTTTTCAAGACTCCTACCGATCACATAACCCGTGACGATGAATACAAACCAGACTACCAGGACGGAAAGCACGAACAGGACTGGAACGATTTGTTCGATGTAAGAAGGCCAGGGATCATCGCCGAACACGAATAACCAGAGAAATCCCATCAAGCTGCCAAACAGTACGATGGAAACGAGTCCTGCCAGGAGTAATCCAGGAATTCCAAAAAGCAGCGAGTATACATATCTCTTCTTCATGGTTCCTCCTTCAATGAGTTACTCATAGCGGAGAAAACACCATCTTTCCGTGGTGTTATTCCGCTACTCATAACCTGTCTACCTTCTTATCGTTATATAGATGTACAAGTCATCTTCCAGAGCAAGGATAAGAATATAACAGAAGATATGCTCCGGGTAAGGGTGCATGGACAGTCCCTGTTCGAAAATCTCATTTCAACTGAAAGAGAAAAAATGGACGAGGAGAAGGATAAACAAAAGACTGTGGAAGTTGTGGATACTTCCAACCAGCCCGCAGAAGGCGGCCCGACGGTGAAGGAAACAGTGGAAGAGAATAGAGCCCGGATGCACTCACCAGTGACAATGCAGGAGGACATCGAACCCTTATTCGAGAGCGATGCGGCTGAAAAATTCCGTACCCGCTGGCTGGCGATCCAGGGCAAATTTGAAGACGACCCAGGCGCTGCAGTTCAAGAGGTGGACAACCTGGTCGCGGAAGTAATACAGCAGATTACGACCAGTTTTGCAGATCGGCGGGGAACTCTGGAGAAACAATGGACCGGCGGCGGGAAGGAATCTACAGAAGATCTGCACCGGGTTCTCAATCGATATCGCTCCTTTTTCGAACGATTACTGAGCCTGATACCGATAAGAAGCAACTTGCTTACTCTACAATCGACTGCAGCCATTCTGACAATTCAGCCAGGGGAGGTGGACCAAAATAGTAGGTACCGGCATCGGTCCCTTCCGGTGGGAAAGGTGGAGGCATACCTCCCTTAACCGTGGTTTCCGCAATCTTCTCTGCGGTATCCGTTTTCAGAAGGCTGATATTCCAAAGAAGTCGGGTGCGAAATTGCTGGATGTTCACAAAAAAATAGCCTCTCGCAACTCTTTGGACGATATATCTTGAGTGTCTGGATTCAATGACTTCGTTCTCCGTCGCGATGCAGGCGATGTAATGCATCTCACCCGGAGTTTTAGCAGCCAGGTTTTCGGGCAATTTATCGTCAACTCCATAGATTCCGAAACGCATCGAGTCTTTATCCAGGCCAAAAATCGGCAGGTCTGGTACATCCTCGTCTTCACAGATCCTTTTCAGGACATCTCGCATCGCCTGCCGAGCCTGCGGTCCTGTTGAATTTGAAAAAGCAGCATACGTCTCGCCCAAAGCAGTATCCACAGATTGCTGCATGTCATCTGTAGCGGCTGTCTCTTTTGCCACTTGCAGTCGCTCCAATGCGCCCAGGAAATCTTCGTCCGCACGCAAATCGGATGCCCACTGGATATATCCATTTGCCAGCGCATCCCTGGCGTCATTCCCATTCTGATCATCCGCCAGAGAAACCGCAAGCTCGAATTTCTCGATCGCCGCAGGAAATTCACCCTGTCCTAAAAGATCGTTTCCCCATTCAATGTATAAGTCCCGCTTGGCCTCTACTGCCTGAGATGCCGGATCGAGAGATACCGCCATATCCAGTCTTGCAAGTGCATCTTCATATCGCTTCTGCGATTGCAAAGCCAGTCCCCAGGCGACATATGTTTTTGCCAGTTCGCTTTGCGCAGACGTCTCAGCCTCGGGTTTCTGTTTGTTCTGGCTCCATGTCTTGAAATCATTGAAGACCTGCTCTGCCCTTTCAAAATCGCCTGATTCCCGTAAATCCGCTCCCCAGGATGTGTAGACCAAGGGCAAGAGAGAGGAAGCCTCTGCTGAAACATCGGTGTCTGAATAACTAGAATCGATCAGGCTCAGGTTTGCGATTGCTTCGTCATATTTCTTTTGCTCCGCCTGATCCTTGATGATATTCATCAGCGCCAGGGCACTGTGCTGATGGGCTTCTTCAACATATAAACCGTTGGGATATGCATCCGAATACGCCTGATAAGCCTCATAGGCCTCGCGCCAGTCTCCGTCCTGTTCGCTCAAGCCGGCCAGCACATAAGCTTTGCATTCCATCACGGGTACAGACAGACTCTTGGCTTCCATAAATGCGGGATATAAGCCTGTATATACCCTATCTAAAGCAAGGACAGAATCGCAGTTTTCATCTCGAAAACTTGTCATGATCGAAATGGGTAAGGCAATGAATCCGGCTCCGTAAAGAAGAAGTAGAATCAGGATGACAAACACGAACACAAGAATGATTTTGATCCGGGACCTTTTGGGGTTTGCGCGGGCATCA
>DATFET010000425.1:0-2717 GCA_035250835.1 Anaerolineales bacterium | reverse complement strand
CAAGCTGACGTTTACTGGCGGTGACACGCCCCGCATCATCGACCATCCGCCGTTGATCTTCCATTCTCAACAGAACCAGGAATTGATGGAACTCGCCGTTGCAACTGTAAACGAGTACAAGAAGAGCATGAGCCTTGGAGTAGGCATGCTGCTCGACCGCTTCGAGATTGTGGATGTGGCATTCAAAGTAGTGGGTGTAGGCAGTGTGGGGACCATGTGCGGCATCATCCTGATGATGTCTGGATTGGGAGATCCGTTATTCCTGCAGTTCAAACAGGCGCGCCAGTCTGTGCTGGAGCTATACTGCGGCGCCAATCCTTATGCACATGGCGGGCAGCGCGTGGTAGTGGGCCAGCGCGCCATGCAGACGGCAGGCGATATGTTCCTGGGATGGACCACCGGTACAGGCGAAGGGAAACGGCATTTTTACGTTCGCCAGCTCAGCGACGCCAAGATCAAGCCTGTCATCGAGATCATGAAACCAGCCAATCTCAAAGCCTATGCCGATGTGTGCGGGCGGGTGCTGGCGCGGGCGCATGCCCGCTCGGGTGATCCAGTGGTGCTGACTGGCTATATGGGCAAGAGCACGGCTTTCGAAGATGCACTGGCCGAGTTCGGCGTGGCCTACTCCGAGCAGAATGAGCGCGACCATGCCTGCCTGGTGGAGGCAGTTCGCACGGGCCGCCTGGAAGCGAATATGGAGTCGAGTTAATTTCTGATGTGAAGGCCCAAAGCCTTGCGAAGGCTGCTCATAAGCATCGAATGCAGCTCAGAAAAAACCTTCGCAAGGCTATTTGAAGGTGTTTTACACCGAGAACCAGTTAGGGGAAGAAGAATCTATTTCAATCAATTCCGCCTGCTGCATCCGCGGCAGGCGGTTTCGCTGAATCCAGCCGCAGGGATGAGTCGCTGTGCAATTGCAGCTGGGAGTACGGAAGGGAAAGCTGCCGCCCCTCCAGCAGGGCCTTGATCCGCTCGTTGAGGGCCGGACGCAGGAGCCAGGCATCGAGGGGCTTGGTGTATACGCGCAAAACATACCCAACCCGGCTCTCTCCCAGTTCCATCACGTGCACGACCGGCTGGGGTGAGTCCAGCACTCGCGCGTCTGCCTTTGCGATCTCCAGCAGCGACTCTTTCGCCAGTTGAACCCCATCGGCATAGCTCAAGCCTACAGATAGGTCGAGCCGCACCCTATCCAGCGCGGACAGGTTCACCAGGTTGCTGCTTTGGATATTGCCGTTGGGAACGAAGACCTTGCGATTATCCCCTGTGATCAGTACACTATTGAACAACAGGATTTCCTGCACCTGGCCCGTGACCCCGTTCGTCTCGATCAGGTCCCCCACCCTAAAGGGTTGGAAGACAATGAAGTTTACCGTGGCAGCAAGATCGCGCAGCGATTCGCGCAAGGCTACAGCGGCAACGACGATCACGATCCCCAGGGTGCCCAGGATCACGGTGGGGGGCACACCCAGGATCATGAGCGCAAAGGAGATGGCGAGCACGACGATGACATAATACGTGCCGCGCGCAATGATCTCGGTCAACGCTGGGGCGGTGTGTGCGCGCTTCAGGACGCCGCGTAAGGATCGCTGCGCCAACCCCGCCAGCCAGCGGCCAGCCAGGAAGACCGCGACTGCGCCGAGAATGCGCAGCAGGACATTGACCCAAGGGGACTGTATGTCGATGTTCAGTTCTGGAAACATGGCTGCTTTGTTCCTCACTCTGGATTGGATATTAAGATCGCCTGATTAGAAATATAAGACCACCCAGGAACATTCCAAATGCGATTGTAACATATCAAAATCAAAGCAGTCATGAGTTTATAGCTTTGAGATCAGGCGCTCCTTCCCGGCTGCCCGATCTTTTGACATGTGCTATAATTCGACTTTCAGTCAACGAAACACGCGCTCATCATCGTTAGCGGCATCTACACACAGAGCGCCACTTCCACACTCGCTCAAACTCCATCATTGCGCGCAGCAATTCTCCTTCAGTGCTGTACGCCAGAAATCGCAGGTTGACCACCGATCGGTGAATGCCTGTTCCTCTTTTTGTTTATCGGGTTTCAATGGTGGTTGTCATGGAAGCTGATATTATTCTCTTATCAGGTGCGAGAAAAATGAACAGGGATGCACTCACAGAGATCTTCGATCTGTACGCGCCTGCCCTTTATAAATATGCATTTCGCCTGTGCCCTAGTGCGGTGCGGGCTGACCAGATCGTGGGGGCTGTCTTTACCCGGCTCTCTGACGAATTCTCAGTGGGGTTAGGACCCAGGGCGAACCTGCGTCCGCATCTGTTTGAAATTGCCCATCGTCTGGTCATGGATGAAATCCATTACTCAAGCCGTGTAAAAAAACTGGACTCAGTTGATCTGTGGCGTAACGAAGGACCTGTAGCTGGTCTCAGCGCCAGGGACCGTAAGCTGATCGAGATTGTGCTGCGGGCGATCCGCAACGAGCTCACCGAGGACCAGCGGCATGTCCTGATCCTGCGTTTTATTGAGGATTTCAGCGTGAAGGAGACCGCGTTGATCCTCGGGAAGTCGGTGAGCAACGTCAAGGTGATCCAGAATCGTGCGATTACCACGCTGCGCAGGGCGCTGGACTATAAGGTGGTGGAGACCCGCGACATCTCCTTCCTGATCCGCAGCATGGCGCATGCCTGAGCAGTTGTTTATCCAATAAGTTTTCCTGGGAAATCCCTTGATAGAT
>DATFET010000409.1:0-7491 GCA_035250835.1 Anaerolineales bacterium | reverse complement strand
TGCGAAGGATCTCTAATATCATAATACGAGACTCTTCGGGCGAGTGACATATCAGGAGATAACTATGGACATAGATACCGCCAATACCGTCGCCGTGAATCGCCTGATGGAAGCACGGCCTATCTTGAAAGCTGTTGCCTCCGCAAGAGATGTCATCCCAGGGATGAAGGATAACCTGTTCCTGCACGCAGGTCCGCCGATTGAGTTGGCGCGGATGTCGGGTCCGCTGCGGGGAGCAGTCATCGGCGCGATGCTGTTCGAGGGAATCGCCAAATCGGAAACGGAAGCAGTCTCAATGGTGGAGAGAGGCGAAGTCGAGTTTGATTCGTGTCACCATCACGGTGCGGTCGGACCAATGGCGGGGGTGACATCCGCTTCGATGAAAGTTTATGTTGTAGAAAATGCTGAGCATGGAAACAAATCTTTTTCCAACTTAAATGAGGGTTATGGCAAGGTCTTGCGTTACGGTGCGTATAGCGAAGAAGTGTTGAAGAAACTACATTGGATGAACGATGTCCTGGGCGAGGCACTGGCGGAGGCACTCTCAAGCTCCAATGGAATTGACCTGCGTGCATTGATCGCCGAAGCTCTGCACATGGGCGATGAGGGACATAACCGCAACAAAGCAGGATCATTGCTGTATCTAAAATTGATCTCGCCATTGATTGCAAAGGTTGTGAAGGATGATGCGGTTGAGTCGGAAGTATTGCAGTTTCTCGGAGACAACGCGTTGAGTGTCCTGAATCCTGTCATGGCGGCGTGCAAAGCAATGGCCGACGCGGCGCATGGCGTGGAGGGAAGTACGATTGTCACGACGATGGCGCGCAATGGCACTGACTTTGGGATCCGCGTGAGTGGGCTGGAGGAGAAACAGTGGTTCACTGCGCCTGCTGAAATTCCAGTCGGCTTATTCTTTTCTGGCTTCACACAAGACGACGCCAACCCTGACATTGGCGATAGCGCGATCACAGAGACTGCCGGAATTGGCGGCTTTGCCATGGCGACCGCTCCAGCAATTGTCACATTTGTAGGGGGCACGCCAAAAGACGCGCTGAATGCGACGCTCGAGATGTATGAAATTACATTCGCGGAAAGTAAATATTTCACGATGCCTTCGCTCGATTTCCGCGGTACGCCTACAGGCATCGATATTCGCAAAGTGGTTGAGCTAGGAATCACGCCCCGCATTAACACAGGCATTGCACACAAAAACGCAGGTGTCGGGCAGGTGGGCGCGGGGCTGGTGAGACCGCCGATTGAAATTTTCGAGCAGGCGTTGGTGGCGTTTGCGGAAAAATACAACTTGTAATCGGTAAATAGTAATTGGTAATTGGAGGAGGTTGTCATGTCTGCTACGTTTGAGGATTTACGGGTGTTGAAATCTGCTGAGGAGATTGCGGACTCGGTGTGGAAGCGTGTTGTTAACTGGGAGGAGTTTGCAAAAGATGTGGTTGGGAAACAAATAACCCGTTCTGCTGATTCGGTCGGGGCGAATATCGCTGAATCCTTTGGCAGATTTAATTTCTGAGAGAAACTTCAATTTCTATATTATTCACGCGGAAGCATCTTTGAAACCAAATACTGGCTAAATCGAACGAAAGTACGTGAATAGATGAAGTCTGATGAGGTGGAGGAGTATGCCAAAAGACTGACGGACTTGGCTCGGCAATTAAACACCTTTGCAGGCAGCTTGAAAGCCGTTCGAGCAGAACAAAAATCAAAGCCTGCTATTCGAGAGGAACAAGCAGAGTATCTTGCAATCACTCTGGGCGATTTGCCTGACCCGCTCTTCAATGAAGATGATCTACATTGGCTGAATTCATAGTCATCCAATTACTATTTACCAATTACCGAATTACTCATTTCACCCAAGGAGTTTCAAATGACCAAAATCTACGACCTATCGCAAGACCTCAACCAGGATTGTTCCTTCTGGCCTTTTTATCCGCCGTTTGAAGTCAAGTACATCAAGCGTAAGTCGGAGCAGGGTGTCAACGCGCAATATATTCAGACGTCGAATCATATGGGCACGCACCTCGATGCGCCTCGGCATTTTGTGACCAAAGGCAAGACAATTGACCAGATTCCCATTGAATGGTGTTATGGTCCTGGTGTCATCGTTGATTTGAGTGACATGCTCGATGATCTTATTCTCTTTACACCGGACGATATTGAAAAGCGCGCTGATGTTCAGAATGGTGACATTCTGTTCATCAACACGGGCTGGCACAGGTATTCATTTTTCGGCGAGGAGGCTGATGAGGAACGATATATCCAGCGCCATCCCGGTCCGCATTACAGCATCTGTGAATGGCTGCTGGATAAAAAGATCCACATCTGGGGCGTAGATATGATCTCAACCGACCATCCGATGAATCTGCCTATCGGTCGCTTCCTGGGCAAAGGTGGTTTGGAACACTGGCAAAAAGTCCGTGCGAAGACGGAAAGTATTTATGGTGCAGACAAGATGGATGAGTTGTTCCCCGATTCCGCTTATCAACTGACGCACAATGCCCTATTCCCGCACGACTGCATCCACGTGGAAAACCTCGGCGGCGACATTGGCTTGAAGGAATTGCACAACAAACGCATCACACTCGGCGTCTTCCCGTGGAAATTCAAAGGCGGAGAGGCGGCGTTTTCTCGCGCTGTTGCGTGGGCGTAGCTCGTTGGTCGAGCGTTCCCTGAGTTTAAAAACAATTCAATCAAGCAGGGTTTCAAAAAATTATCTATTCAAATGCACCAATATTCTCGCGGCACCATGCTTCAAAGGTTCGAGGCTTGACGCCTCCGACGCGTTCAACTGTGTCTGTTACATAAGCATATTCATTTCTACGGAGCGCGCCCAATGTCTCCATAAGACCCTTTATCAATTCACGCGACATCCCGAATCTGCGCAGCCAATTGGCAGCTAAGAAGGCTGGCACATTCACATACCGTAGCGGCTTATCCAAAGCTTTTGCAAGAATCTCAACCATCTCGCCAATTGTGTGTGCTTCTGGTCCAGTTACTTCGTAAATCTTTTCTTCGTGCCCAGATTGGGTAAGAACTGCACAGGCAACTGAGGCAACATCTCGCGAGTCCAATGGCGGCACTTTCCCTTTTCCACCAGGGAAATACACAGCGTTCTGTGACTTGATTGTCGCCCCCCACCATTCAATGGTGTTTGACATGAACATGGTAGGACGGATGAATGTCCACATGAAACCCATAGACTTAATCTGTTCTTCGTGCTCACGATGCCATTTTCCTGGTCCGAGAGACCGATCTGCTTCAATAGTGGATTGTTTTACTATATATTGGACACCTGCCAGTTTTGCGGCTTTGAGCAAGTTAGTCACTTGTTGTGTGACAGGAGTTACGAAATACAATTTTTCCACATCTTGCATGGCAGGGAGGAGGGTCTCCGGTTGATCCAGATCTCCAATTGCCACTTCAACTTGATTACCCAAGCTTGCTGACTTTCCTGGGTCGCGGACGAGAACGCGAACGCGAGCGCCCTTTTTGAGCAAATTTGGAATGAGTTCCTTGCCGACATTTCCTGATGCTCCAGAAACAAGTATCATTTTTAGTCTCCTTATGATGATATAATTAACGAATAATAATCTTACGGTTAATTATCTTAATACTAAGATAGTTAACTGTAAACGGAATTGGATAACATGTCAAGACCTACAAAAACCCGTATTCAAATCGTAAAAGACTTAGATTGGCGTCTTCGCAACTTCACCACCTCTGCCGTTTTAGCCGCAAGTTCAATTGCCCAAAAAGTTGGAATGGGTATAAACGAACTAAAGTGCGCCGAACTTCTTGTTCGAATGGGTCCGATGAGTGCAGGAAAGTTAGCTGAATTGGCTGGCTTGACAACAGGTGCCATTACTGGAATTGTGGATCGCTTGGAAAAAGCAGGTTGGGCGAAAAGGGTTGCTGACCCGAATGATCGTAGACGTGTAATTATTCATCCTGGCCCACAAGAGACTGACGTCGTAGACGGGCTTTACAACTCTTACGTGGATTCATTAACAAACCTTTTGACTGGCTATTCAGATGATGAACTTATACTGGTGACAGGATTTATAGATGGTCTGATAAAGTTAAATAACGAACAAGCGAATAGGCTAAACCAATCATAATTTTTTTGATAAAACGAGGCAAATGTGTGGACAAAGAAATTGGTACGATATAGTCTCATCGCTTGAGTCTCGGTATGCCCCTCACATCGAATACTCAGGGCTACTTGACCACCGAGCATGAATGCACGCCGTTGGTCGAGTAGGGCTGGGTGCTTTTTCCAGCCCGTATCGAGACCAACCGTTGGATTCAAACACTCAGTAACTTGAAAACTTGTGGTCTCGATACGACACTCGCAAAGAACGCTCGTGTCTACTCGACCACCGAGTTGGGAAGAAACGTAAGTTTTATGGCATGGATGTACATTCTCAAATGTGCCGACGATTCTTATTATGTTGGCTCAACAAAGAATCTTGATCTGCGGATTACGCAACATCAATCCGGGAAAGGTTCAAGATTTACATCAGGAAGATTGCCAGTAGAACTTGTATATGGCGAAGAATATGAAAGAATCGTTGATACTTATTCTCGCGAAAAGCAAGTACAAAACTGGGGTAGGGCGAAGAGAGAAGCGCTAATAAGTGGAAATGTTGAATTGCTTCCCGCTCTTGCGAAAAAGAGATTTGTGAAAAAGCAAAATGACAAAAGAACTTCGTTGGTCGAGTAGGCGGCGGGACTCGTTGAGTCTTTGGAATGTGACAATGCCTCCGCCGCCGTACCGAGACCAACAGGCGAAAAGGATATTTTTGTAACAAGAATTGCTTTACGGCATGGTGGTCTCGGTACTCCCCTCAAAGAGCATTCAGGGCTACTCGACCACCGAGTATGAATCATTTTGGAGACTATTATGACCACTCGATATTTCGGCGAACGGATCAAGCGCAATGAAGACCCGCGGCTGCTTACCGGGCAGGGATTGTACGTGGACGATGTGGATCTGCCGAATATGCTCCACGCGGCGTTCCTGCGGAGTCCGTATGCGCATGCGCGGATAAACAACATTGACGTTTCACAAGCCTTGCAGCGCGAAGGAGTAGTTGCTATTTATACTGCGGACGATCTGGGCGATTACTGGAAGCCTGGTCCGTTGCTGGTTTCGCCGCCGCCTGTAAAGGATATTGTTTTTAATGAGAAGACACAGGTTCCTCTTGCCAAAGACAAAGTCAAGTTTGCGGGTGAACCTGTAGTGATGGTGCTTGCCGAGAGTCGCTATATTGCTGAGGACGCGCTTGCTGATATTCAAGTCAATTACGAACCACTCGAAGCCGTCGTTGACTTGGAAAAGGCATTGGGAAAAGATAGCCCAATCATCCATGAAGAAATTGGCTCAAACGTCGCCGCGCAAGTGGTGCAGACGAAAGGCGATTATGAAACGGCGAAGAAGGACGCGGCGGTAGTCATCAAGCGTCAGTTCCGCTACGAGCACGGGTGCGCCGCAGCCATCGAGAACCGCGGTATCGTTGCGGAGTGGGATAAACGCGCGGGACGGCTGACAGTCTGGGACACCACGCAGGCTCCGGTCGTGATCCGCAACGGACTGGCGGGGATGCTTGGGCTGTCTGAACGACAGGTGAGAGTCATCGCGCCGTTCATCGGTGGTGGATTCGGTCCCAAGATCATGATGTTCTATCAGGAGGAAGTGCTCGTCCCATGGGCGGTGATGAAGTTGAACCGTCCCGTCAAATGGATCGAAGACCGCGCCGAAAATTTTGTTGCCACCACACATGAGCGCGGACAGATCCACGATGCGGAAGTCGCGTTCGACAGGGACGGTCACATTCTCGGCGTGCATGATGTATTCCTGCATGACACGGGTGCGTATGCGCCTTATGGTTTAACGGTGGCACTCAACGCGCAAGCCAACGTGCTTGGGCTGTATGACATCCAAAACTATTACAGTGAGTTTACGGCGGTCTTCACCAACAAGACTATCGTCACGCCGTATCGCGGCGCGGGACGCCAGCACGGCGTGTTTGTCATCGAACGGATGCTCGATCTGGCAGCAAAAAAACTCAAGATCGACCGCGCCGAAATCCGCCGACGTAACTTCATTCAGCCAGACCAATTCCCATACCACAACGAAATTATCTATCAGGATTTTGTTCCGCTGGTGTACGACAGCGGGGACTACGAACCGCTTTTGGATGAAGCGCTCGAACGAATCGGTTATCACAAGTTCATCAACGAGATTCAGCCGAAACTGCGAGTCGAAGGCAAACACGTGGGCATTGGCATTGTCGCCTATGTGGAAGGCACAGGCATCGGACCGTATGAAGGCGCGAAGGTGCAGGTAATGGGCAGTGGACGTGTCTCGGTCGTCACGGGCGTGGGCACGCAGGGACAGGGTCATTACACGAGTTACGCGCAGATTGTCGCCGAGCAGCTCGGCGTGGGCGTGGATAGGATCGATGTCGTTACAGGCGATACCGACCAGTTCTACTGGGGCGCGGGGACGTTTGCCAGCCGCGGCGCGGTCGTGGCGGGCAATGCCATCAACGAAGCCGCGAAGGTTGTGCGCCAGAAAATCCTAAAACACGCCGCCGAATATTTCGAAGCTGCCGAAGAAGATCTTGAACTTGTGGATGGTCAGGTGCGCGTGAAAGGTGTACCGCAAAAGGCAATTTCACTTGGTGAGTTGGCGGGCAAAGCCAACCCGACGCGCGGCGCGGTCAAGCCTGGCAGCGAGCCTGGGCTGGAGGCGACCAACTATTTTGGTCCCGAACGAGGCGCCACCGCCAGCGGCATCCATGCGATGATCGTAGAGGTCGATCCCGAGACGATGCAGATCCACATCCAGAAATACCTGGTCGTGCACGATTGCGGCAAGGTCATCAATCCGCTGATCCTCGACGGGCAGATCCACGGCGGTGTGGCGCAGGGCATCGGCAACGCGTTCTACGAGCGGCTCGCCTACGACGAGAACGGGCAACTGCTCAACGGCACATTCATGGATTATCACCTGCCCACCAGCCTGGATGTGCCGCGCATCGAAACGGGACATGGCGAAACGCTGTCGCCGCTCAACCCGATGGGTGTGAAAGGCGCGGGAGAAGCAGGCGCGATTCCGGTTGGTCCGTTGTTTGCACAAGCATTAGAAGACGCGTTGCACAATATAGATTTTGAGATTTTGGAAATCCCGCTGAATTCGAATCGGTTGTGGGAAATTGTGAATAGAAAGTAGGAAATGGATATTGGTGATCGAACAGCGAAGCGTAATGAGATTCCACCTCATTCTCAGCCGATACCTGATTCCCCTCGGGGGCTGTGCCTGACCATTACTCTAAGAGCCTATCCGAATAACTGGTATAGTTAAAGGATGACAAAAGGAAAAACGAAACAGAAACGAACGCCGAACAATGCCACCACAAGCGATTATCAAATAGCGGATGAATTGTGGGCAGTGTTGGAGCCCATGATCCC
>DATFET010000382.1:0-6647 GCA_035250835.1 Anaerolineales bacterium | reverse complement strand
CAATCCGCCGCGCTACTTGAAATTGCTGGAACTGATCCCGACGAAAGAGACTGACAAAGAGGTCATCGAATTCTTCTCGTGGTTCGGTGAATATCGCCTGGGCAAAGGGATTGTGTTATGCAAGGATACGCCCAATTTCATCGGCAACCGCGTCGCCTTTGGGACGGGCGCGTTCGCCATGGATTTCATCCTGAAGAACGGCTATACCGTCAATGAAGTGGACGCGGTCACGGGTTCATTGATTGGCCGACCCAAGACGGCAACATTCCGTTTGATCGACCTGGTTGGTCTGGATGTGTGGGATCACGTTGGACGAAATCTCGCGCCGTTGATTCCGCATGACAAACTGGGGCAGGAGTATCTCAAAGCAGAAGCGCCTGCGAAGCTCATGTCAACGATGCTCGAGCGCAAGTGGCTTGGCAATAAAACAAAAATTGGTTTTTACAAGGAGGTGCGAGGCGCAGACGACGCGAAACAGTTCTGGCCGCTGGATTTGAATACCCTTGAACATGTCCCGCCGACCAGGCCGCGCTTCGACTCGGTCAAGGCGGCGAAGGATGTCGAGGGACTCGGCGGCCGGCTCAAGGTCCTGCTGGAAGCGGATGACAAGGCAGCGAATCTGATCAAGGCGCTGACCTACCAGGGATTCCAGTACGCCTCCTCCATCATTCCCGAAGTAGCAGACACGGCCAAGCCGATCGATGACGCGGTGCGATGGGGATTCATGCACGAAGCGGGTCCGTTTGAAACCTGGGATATGCTCGGTGTGAAGGATACGGTCAGACGGATGAAGGCCACGGGCTATCCTGCCGCGAAATGGATCAACGACATGCTCAGGGCCGGGGTTGAGTCGTTCTATCAATACAGGAATGGCGAAAAGGTCGGCGTATACGATGTGCTCAAGGCCAAATATGTAAAGATCAAACGACATGAAGGCTCGATCGTGTTGAAACAGCACAAGGTCGTGTCACAGAATTCAGGGGCGACGATTCGCGATCTGGGCGATGGCGTGGCCTGTCTCGAGTTCCACACCAAGATGAACGCGCTTGATGATGACATCATGAATATGGCGGCCGAAGCGTTCGACCGACTCGATACCGACTTCGATGGACTCGTGATCGGCAGCGAAGCCGAGAATTTCAGCGCCGGTGCGAATCTGTTCATGATGGTGGTCGGTGCGCAGCAGGGCATGTGGGATGTGCTGGACGAAGCTGTCCGGAAACTGCAGAACCTGAACATGCGCATGCGGTATTCACCGAAACCGATCGTCGTAGCTCCTGCGGGACTCACACTGGGCGGCGGCTGCGAGATCACGATGCACGCTTCGCGTATGGTCGCGGCAGCAGAGACCTATATTGGATTAGTGGAACTTGGCGCGGGTGTCATCCCGGCTGGCGGCGGAACGAAGGAGATGCTGCGTCGCATTGTCAACCCGGGTATGCGCGTGGATAATGCCGAGCCGCTTCCCGCGCTGCAGCGGGCATTCCTGCAAATGGGACAGGCTAAGGTCGCGACCAGCGCTGAGGAAGCGCGCAACATGGATATCCTGGGTCCAGCAGACCGGGTCGTATTGAACCGCGATCATCTGCTAGCTGAGGCCAAAAAGGAAGTCCTTCACATGGTCGCGGGGGGCTGCAAACCGCCCGCCCCTGAACCGATCTATGCTGCAGGGCGTGATGCGCTGGCTGCGATTCGCATCGGGGCGTGGATGTTTGCGGAAGGAAACTACATCACGCAGTACGATCATCACATTGCGGGCAAACTTGCGTATGTGATGTGCGGCGGCGAGCTGACACGTCCACAGTGGGTGAGCGAGCAATACATTTTGGATCTGGAGCGCGAAGCAATATTGTCCTTATTCGGTGAAGAAAAAACTCAGGCACGCATGTGGAATTTATTGCAGACGGGCAAGCCGTTGAGGAATTAGAAATTTGAGAGAGTAGAGATTGGAGATTAGTGATTGTTCAATATCCGATCTGTGCTCCTTGAAAAGGATCAGACTATGAAAGATGCAGTCATTGTTTCCGCAGTTCGAACTCCAGTCGGTAAAGCCAAACGGGGAGGACTCGCCGCGGTCCGCACGGACGAGATGGCTGCCGCCGTTATACAGGAGTTACTCAAGCGGACGCTGACTCTCGACCCCGCCCAGATCGAGGACGTGGTCATCGGCTGCGCCTTCCCCGAAGGGGAGCAGGGACTCAACATGGCGCGCATGATCTCCCTGCGGGCGGGCCTGCCTGATTCTGTCCCCGCGGAGACGATCAACCGTTACTGCGCCTCGGGCGTGCAATCCATCGCACATGTGGCATACGCGATCCAATCCGGTCAGATCGAAACAGGCATCGCGGGTGGAGCCGAGTCCATGACGATGGTGCCCATGGCTGGATACCAGTTCTCGCCGAATCCATACTTCGCCCAGGACCTGCCGCACTATTACACCAACATGGGCTTGACCGCGGAAAACGTTGCTGAAAAGTATGGCATCAGCCGCCAAGACCAGGATGAATTTTCATTGAAGAGCCACCAAAAGGCTGCGCAGGCTGTCAGTTCAGGACTCTTCGATCCGCAGCTTGTTCACATCGATGTCGAAGTCACAGAATTGGATGGAAACGAAAAACCTGTCAAAAAGAATTTCAGTGTGAAACGCGATGAAGGTCCACGTGAAGATACGAACTTGGATGCTCTTTCCAAACTGAAGCCGGCTTTCAAGGAAGGTGGCACAGTGACGGCAGGCAACTCTTCGCAAATGTCGGATGGCGCGGCGGGCGTGGTAGTCATGTCCGCGCAGCGAGCCGCACAATTGGGACTCACACCCCTGGCGCGATTTGTCTCGTTTGCTGTAGGAGGAGTCCCGCCTGAACTGATGGGCATCGGCCCAATCGTTGCCATCCCTAAAGCTTTGCGACTGGCGGGTTTGGCACTCAACGATATTGATTTGATAGAATTGAATGAAGCCTTTGCTGCTCAGTCCCTGGCGGTGATCCGGCAGCTTGAATTGGATGAAGCACGAGTCAACGTCAATGGCGGGGCGGTCGCCCTCGGCCATCCGCTTGGATGTACAGGAACAAAGCTCACCACGCAATTGATCTACGAGATGGGCCGCCGCAAATCGAAGTATGGGATGGTAACCATGTGCATCGGCGGCGGCATGGGCGCCGCGGCGATCTTTGAGAATTTACAAAATTAATCCTGTAGGGTTGGACAGTTGTCCAACCCTACAGGATCACAAACCAAGGAGACTATCAGATGCCTCTCACAGTAGCAGAGCTTATGGAGAAGATGCCGGGCGCTTTCATTCCAGAAAAAGCCGGCAATCTGGACGCCGTAATTCAGTTCAATTTCACGGGTGCAGAACCGGGAGAATGGGTTGCCGCGATCAAGGATGGAAAGGTGGATGTCTCACGCGGCACACATCCCTCCCCTCGAATGACTCTGACCGCCGATTCAGAAGATTACGTCAAGATCTTCACAGGCGAGATGGACGGCATGCAGGCGTTCATGCAAGGCAAGATCACGTTGACAGGCGATCTGAGTCTCGCGATGAAATTGATGCAGATATTCAGGATACGCTAATTGTAGAACTCGGAGATTATCTCCGAGTTCTTTTTTATAGGTAATCAGACTAAGCAAGAAGGGAATCATCCGATAAACAAACTTCAAAGATCAGAGGGTAACGTCAAAATACTTCTTTAACAACGCCTGATACTCATCTCTGCTCTGGATTGGATGTTTTGTCCGTTGACCGTCCTCCGTGAGGATCAGCCAACCGTCCTTGAGCGAGACCCGTCCACTGGGTGTCGCGCGGCTGATGATGCTCCCCCGCGTAAAACTGGAAAGGGGAGAAGTCTGATGATATGTGCAGCCGGAGAGGTATTCCTCTGGAAAATTGTGGGGCTTGATGTCGAAAAAGTATTGTCGCTCCCATGAGCCGTCATAGTTTCTTTGCCATGTGACATATCCGTCAGGTGTTTGTTCCAATCTATAGGAACGCAGTCCCTGGATCTGTACTTGCGGACCTTCGAAACTCAAGGGCTCGCTGAACGAATCTCCGAAACCAACATCTGCAAGCCACTTCCTGGATCGATGCGGAACCTGAACGAGGAGCGCCAGGTGATCGAATTCGATGCCGGGTTTTCCCTCCTGGTTGAAGACACGGGCGTCGAGATAAGTCACAACGAACCCGATTTCCTCCAGCAGCCATCCGAACAACCCGTTGAGCTCGTAACAAAATCCACCCCGCTGGTGAAGGATGATCTTCTCCCATAATGCATTCCTATCCAACAGGATTGGGCGTTTCAAGACGATATCCAGGTTCTCGAAGGGGATATGCAAAAGATGGGCGCGCTGTAACCCGTACAAAGTTTGTACGTCTGGTTTTATGGGTTCGGAATATTGGATGCGCTCCAGGTAGGCATAGATGTCCATGAGCGCAGATTATAACTTGCGGGTTGTCGAAAGGAATTGTCTGTATGAATTACAGAATGTGGTAATGCTCACGGCATGGGCCAGGCACGAACGGAGAAAGTCATGATTACACAGACCATAGAACATCTCTCGCTGCACAAACAGATCCAGGAGGTCAATTCGATGTTGACATCCGTGGTTGCCAGGCTGACGCTGATGGGCAATCCCATCGTTTCGACCGCCATCCAGGATATCCGCTGTGTATCCGAATCGCTGGACCGGCTGGAGGTGGGGGTCAATGGTCAGTTCGAGGACCGGAAGAGTCAATTGAAGGCATTGATGGGGATAGGCAGTATGATCAACTCTTCCCTGGGAAAAGAGCGGGTGCTGAAAGAGGTGATGGATTCTTTGATCGCGTTGATGCGCGCCGAGCGCGGCTTCCTGATGCTTCGTCAGCGGAACGGAGAATTGAAACCGGAGATCGCCCGCGGGATTGCCCATATCAACCTCGTCGAGGAAGAATTCGCCTTCAGCCGCACCATTGTCCACAGGGTGGCGGAAACGTGTGAACCGGTCCTGACCACCAATGCCCTGGAAGATCCCCGCTTTGTGGACCAGGTCAGCATTGCGGCGTATCAACTGCGCTCGATCATTTGCGCACCCTTAAAGATCAAGGATGAGTTAATCGGTGTGGTCTATGTAGATAACCGAGCCCGCTCGGGAATTTTTCGGGAAAGCGATCTTGACGTGGTCCTGGCATTCGCTAATCAGGCAGCTGTGGCAATCGACAACGCGGATCTGTTTGACAGGCTGCAGAAGAGCAACCGCGAACTCGAAAAAGCCTACCAGGCCACGCTCGAAGGCTGGGTGCACGCCCTCGACTTAAAGGACAGAGAGACAGAGGGACATACCCAGCGTGTGACCGTCCTGACCGAGCGGTTGGCGCGCTCGATGGGAGTGGAGGGAACTGCTCTCGAGCATATCCGCCGCGGCGCCCTTTTACACGATATCGGTAAAATGGGGATACCGGATTCGATCCTGCTCAAGCGCGGCGAACTGACCGATGAGGAACGGGAAGTGATCCGCCAGCATCCTGTGTACGCTTATCAAATGCTCCGCCCCATCGAATTCCTCCGCCCGGCCCTGGATATTCCGTACTGCCACCACGAAAGATGGGATGGGAGCGGTTATCCGCGCGGGCTGAAAGGCATGGAGATTCCTTTTGCCGCACGCATATTTCCAGTAGTGGATGTGTGGGATGCCATGATCTCAGATCGCCCATATCGAAAAGGGCTTCCGCACGAAGAGGTGCGGAAGCAGATCAAAGCCGACTCGGGCAGGCATTTCGACCCGAACGTCGTGAAGGCTTTTCTGGACTTGGAAGATCTGTCTGTATAAGGATGGAGTCGAACAGAACGCCCTCTCTAGGATCTCTCCTCTGGCGGCTTGATCGAACGAAACTCGCGATAAAGCAGCAAGTCATAGATAATCTTCAATCCGCCGGATAGAAAGAACGGAAGGCTGAAGAAAGCGGGGATGCTGATGAGCCAGCCTGTCAATGCAGGAGAAACAGATGCCCCTACCGAGCGCGCAATGGCAGTGACACCCGAGGCAGCGGACCGCTCATCGGGCGCGACAACAGCCATCGTATAGGATTGACGCGTGGGGACATCCATCTGCGAGATGCTAAATCGCAGGAGCAGGATGATAACTGCCAGCGGGAGGGTTGGCATCCAGGGAACCATCATCAACAGGATGTTCGATGGGATGTGCGTAAAGACCATGGTATTGATCAGTCCAAATCTCTTTGCAAGCGGCACCGCCAGCAAAGCAGAAATTCCAGCCAGGATATTTGCGCCGAAGAAAATACTGCCAAGCATACCAGCCTCCACGCCATAGCGGATGTGGAACCAGAAAGCAAACAGGCTTTGCACAAGCAGGCCGCCTGCAAATGCGTCCAGGGCGAATAGTGAGCTCAGCTTGAACACGACTGCCCGAGAACGATGCAATCCAAGCACGCGCTTTGTATCGTCCTGTGTTGCGCTTACTTCAATGGAATGGGTCAGGTTGAGGAACAACAACAGCAGCAAAAAACCGCCGAATGCATAGTTCATCAAAACGACTCGATAGGAGGCAAGCGCGGTCCATCCATCGTCCTGTAATACCTGCGCGAGCGAGCCGCCTGTCAGAGCGCCGAAGGCGGCTGCAAAGGAACCAGCCAGGTTGTACCAGGCAAACAAACG
>DATFET010000362.1:0-9870 GCA_035250835.1 Anaerolineales bacterium | reverse complement strand
GCCGCCGGGCACGGCGGCGTGAGCTTATTTCATTACAACCTAAAATACGGGAATGAATTCAGTCCGTTGAGAGCTGCTTACAGGTGAAACGTAAACATCACAGTTTCCTCTGGCGCTTCTTCGCCGCCGATGGACTGGTAGAGACGCATGGCTGGCACATTGTCGCGTTCTGTGAGCACCCAGGCTTCGGCGCAGCCGAGGCTTCGAGCTTTTTCGAACAATGCATGCATGAGTGCTTTCCCTACGCCGCGCTTCTGATAGGATCTGGATACACCCACTTCGTTGATCCAAAACTCAGGGCTCGATTTATCCGGGTGGATGTAATGAACGCCGGATGCAAACCCAATGACGATATCTTTCTCCATAGCCACAGCAAGATGGTGGCGATTGTCGGTCAGAAATTCCTTTGCAGCTTGTGGATGGATCGGGTCATCGAATACATCGGAATCGACGTGATCGAGGACAGACTCATCTCCCCTATGCAAAATTAGAATCTTGATTGACATAACCAATTTAATCAGTAATAACGAGATGATCTGACGCTGCATGAGTATAGCATCATCTAATAATCCCAACGTCATCCCTATATTGGCTCTCTGGGTATTCATCACGGCAAAGGCTGGAGAACCCCTATATTAGGAACGGCGTTGGGAATGTTCGATGAGATTGGGATAGCCGGACTTATTTTACGGCTCGAATTCAATGACCTGGGTCACACACGTGCCGCTCTGGTTGGTATTCGAGCACAGCGTGATCGTGGCTCGCAGCTCGTGTCCGCCCGGGTCGTAGCTGAAGACCGGCGAGCTGACGATCACTCTTGCGCCAGGGGACAATACATCCCTGATTGCCGTGTCGCTACAGCCGTTCTTATCTGTGAAACCGGTTGTGTACAGGGTCTGGCTGATATCTGTCTCCGTGTCGCGCACGGTGAGTGTGAGAGACCTGAAGGCTACGCCGCCGGTATTCTCCAGGCGGAGGTCCACCCACCAGCCGCTGCAGGTTTCCTTGCCGGCGTAAGAGGCAACAAAGTTAGGCCTCGGTGTGGGTGTGGGCGGCGGAGTATAGACCGGCAGTGCGACGATGTTCCCGGACACGGTTGCGTACTCGCCCCACAGCCAGCAGAAATCCGTGGGCTTGTTCGGGTTGCGGATATACCAGTAATCTCCTGCGGGGTTGCGCCCATACACCTCGGAGACCTGTCCGACCAGCAGGTAGCCGACCCGGTCATACACTTTGCCGGGTCCTACGCGGCAGTTCGTATCCACCGAAACGCTGATCAACGGGACAACCGGTGTCGGCGTAAAGATAGGCGAGGGTGTCCATGTCACTGTAGGGGAGAGCGTCGGTAACTCAGGCGTGAAGGTGAAGGGCTGGGTAAATGTGGATGTGGATGGCGGAGTCACGGACGGCAGGACGATGGGTGTGGTGAACTGAGACTGCGCCGTCGCGGTCAAAGCGACGGACATCGTCTGGGCGACATTCGTTTCCATGAGCTGCGGGGCAAGGGTTGTCCTGTACAGGTACACACTCGCTCCAGCGCAGGCAAAGAATGCGATCAGCAGAACGACAACTGCTATGATGATCAGGATTGTCCTGGACATATTTGCCTCCTGTTGGCAAGCATGCAATGATGGTCGCGAAACGATAAAATCCCCCGCTTTATTGTAGACGATTCGACGATCAGGATGGTTCCAGCTTCCAGATGAGAAATCCTCTGGTGAGCCATTTGCGGCGGGTGTCGATCCTATAGCCGCACGCCTTCATCCGCTTCGCGGTCGCGATGAACCACTGTCTGGCTCCGTAGGTTTTCATGGCGGATGTCTCTGCTGCGGCTGCCTTCCACGCCTCGAAAAAATCATGGATTCGCTCACCTTCTGTCACACGGTGGATCAGGTTCTTTGGCAGGATGGTCTGGAATTCCTCCACCTCGAACCCCGTGCGGAAGTTGGTACTGAAGACCAGGGCCTCGAAATTCCAGCCATATGTCATTCTGAGGGAGCGTAATCTCTGACCTATTATTGAGACTCTTCGCTTCGATCAGAGTGACATTTTCTGTTCTTCTCACCACATTCGCACACCAGATGCTGCCAAACGGATTCGACGTTCCTTCGATCATCAGGCCACCGGGCAGGACGTACTGCGCCAGCCGTTCATAAGCGGGAGCGAAATCCTTTTCCTCATATTGACGCAGTACATTAAAAGCACGGACCAGGCGGACCTGTTCGCCCTCTTTCAGCGGCAGGTTGAATCCACCCAGGCGGAAGAAGGTTTTTTCGTCTGCAAAGGGCAGGGCGTTCTCCACGCGTTCCCGGTCAATCTCCACGCCGAGGATTTTCAACTGCGGGTTGAGCCGCCTGAACCGCGCTGCGCTCTCGAGAGTTGTGCGCGGATCGAATCCATAGCCGAGGTCCACGAACAGCGAATCGGCGACCCCGCCTTTTCCGTTATGTTTATTCGATGTAAAAGGCAGGGCGAATGAGCCGTCGGTCCGTGTGAGAAGCGTCGGCTCATAGAGCAGGATGAAATTGTCGACCCGGCGGAGCCGGTTTGAAGCTGTCTTGCCGCGGGTGGGAAGTCCCTCTGGCTTCTTTGAAACGCGAGCGTGAGGCATGGAGGTATTTTATCCGCTGATGAGGCATGTCATTGCGAGGAGGGCTGGCAATGACATATTGTTAAATCAAAAGGGCGACCCAATGGATCGCCCTTTGTTTGGTTAATCGTCTGCCATAGTAGGGTCAGAGATTTCAGGCCATGTGGTCGAGCCGTCGCCGACATCCATGTTACCGTTATCGTTGAAACGGCCCTGGATAAAGCCGGTCCCTGCGGGGATCAGCTTGCCGATGATCACATTCTCCTTCAAGCCGTAGAGCGGATCGGTTGTGGAACCGATCGCCGCGCCCGCCAGCACCTTGATGGTGTGCTGGAAGGAGGAGGCCGAGAGGAACGAGTCCGTGCTGAGCGAAGCCTTGGTGACGCCCAGCAGCACTTCCGAGAACTTGGCAGGCTGCTTGCCTTCAGCCAGCAGCTGCTCGTTGATCTTGCGCAGCTCGAGGCGGTCGACCGGGTCGCCGGGCAGGAACTTGGTATCGCCCGGGCGAGTGACCTGCACCTTGCTCATCATCTTGCGGATGATGACTTCGAAGTGCTTATCGTGGATATTCTGACCCTGCGAGCGGTAGACCTTCTGCACTTCGGTCATCAGGTACATCTGGCAGGCTTCGCGTCCCTGAATTTTCAGGACGCGGTGCGGGTTGAGCGAGCCTTCGGTAAGGGGCTGCCCGGCTTCGATTTTCTCATTATTCTTGATGAGCAGGCGGGACGTGGTCGGCACATCGTACGTGGTCTCTTCACGCTGGTCATAGGAGACGACGACCTTGCGCTCCTTCTTTTCCACGCGGACGCGGCCGCCGTGCTGGGCGACGATCTTGGCGTCATCGAGGGTTGCCAGCACCTCTCCAGCCTTGACCTCCGCCTCATCCTTGACCGCGAACTTCCATTCCTCGGGCAGGCTGTACTCGTCACTGACGAGCTCGCTGTGTTCGATGGTCACTTCGCGCAGGTCAGCATATTTTTCGGACTGCCTGACGTGCACGGTCCCGCTGATCTCTGCGACGAGGGCTTCACCCTTCGGCATTTTACGAGCTTCGAAGAGCTCCTCCACGCGCGGCAGACCGGTTGTAATGTCTGCGCCAGTGGCGGCAACACCACCGGTGTGGAAGGTTCGCAGGGTCAGCTGCGTGCCTGGCTCACCGATGGATTGGGCGGCGACAATGCCGACTGCCGAACCCAGCTCCACCATGCTGCCGCGTCCCAGGTCGAGGCCGTAGCACTTGGAACAAATGCCATGCTGCAATTCGCAGGTCAGCGCCGAACGGACCTTGACTTCGGCGATACCGGAAGCAGAGATTTTACGCGCCAGTTCCTGGTTGATGATATTGTTGTATTCACCGATGACCTCTCCGGTCTTCGGATCGAGAACCGTTTCAGCCAGCAGGCGGCTGTAAAGACGGCTGCTCATGGACTGACCGGCGACATCATCGCGGCGGCGGATATAGACGCCGTCGTGCGTGCCGCAGTCGTGTTCGTTGATGATAATATCCTGGGCGATATCCACCAGGCGGCGGGTCAGGTAACCGGCATCCGCTGTTCGCAGGGCGGTATCCGCTAGACCCTTGCGCGCGCCGTGCGTGGAGATGAAGTACTCCTGGGCTGTGAGCCCTTCGCGGAAGTTCGAGCGGATCGGCATCGGGATGATGCGTCCGGATGGGTCAGCCATCAGACCGCGCATACCCGCCAGCTGCGAGATGGTGGAGAAGCCGCCCTTGGTCGCGCCGGACGAGGCCATCGTGGAGAGATTGCCGTCCGGGTCCATGTGCTTCTTGACGGCATCCGCTACCTTATCGGTGGTGTCCTGCCAGATCTCGATCTCGCGTTCGTTCTTTTCCTGCTCGGTGAGCAGGCCGCGGCGGAAGTCGCGCTGGACCAGCTCGACGGCCTTGAGCGCCTCTTCGATGATGTCCTTGCGCTCCGGCGGGATGGAAATATCGGCTACCGCAAGCGTGGTGCCGGACTTCATTGCATATTCGAAGCCGAGCGACTTGATCTTGTCGGCGACATCGGTTGTCTTTTCCTGGCCGCAGATCTCGTACACTTCCGCGATCAAATCCTTCACACCGCCCTTGTCCAGCTTTTCGTTTACGAACTGGACTTCCGGCGGCAGGATGCGGTTGAAGAGCACGCGTCCGACAGTTGTGTCGATGACGCGGGTGACAGGCTCGGGCAGACGGTCGCCTTTGTCGTTGTACCAGGTTGTGGCACGCAGCTTGATCTCCGAGTGGACCTCCACCTGATCCAGCGTGTAGGCCATCTCGACTTCATCGAAGTCAGAGAAGGCGCGGCCATCGCCCTTGTGATTCGCTTTCTGTGCCATGGTCAGGTAGTAGACGCCGAGCACCATGTCCTTGGATGGGGAGATGATCGGTTCGCCATCAGCCGGCTTGAGCAGGTTCTTGGAAGCGAGCATTAGGTCGCGCGCTTCTTTGACTGCCTTCTGTGAAAGCGGGACATGCACAGCCATCTGGTCGCCGTCGAAGTCCGCGTTGAAGGCGGTGGTGACGAGCGGGTGCAGCTGGATGGCAGAGCCTTCGATCAGGATCGGCTCGAAGGCCTGGATGCCCAGGCGATGGAGGGTCGGCGCACGGTTCAGGAGAACGGGACGTTCGCCGATGACGCCTTCGAGCGCTTCCCAGACCTCGGGACGGTTGCGCTCGATCAGACGGCGCGCGCCCTTGACGTTGGCAGCGTAATTATTCTGCACGAGGCGCGCGATGACAAACGGGCGGTACAGCTCGAGAGCCATGCTCTTGGGCAGACCACACTGATAGAGTTTCAATTGAGGACCGACCACGATCACTGAGCGGCCGGAGTAGTCCACGCGCTTGCCGAGCAGGTTGCGGCGGAAGCGGCCCTTCTTGCCCTTGAGCATGTCGCTCAGCGACTTGAGCTCGCGGCGTCCGCGGCGGGAGAGGGCCTTGCCGCGCTGGCTGTTGTCGATCAGGCTGTCGACCGCCTCCTGGAGCATGCGCTTCTCGTTGCGGATGATGACGTCCGGCGCGCCCAGCTCGAGCAGCCTCTTCAGGCGGTTGTTGCGGTTGATGACGCGGCGGTACAAATCATTCAGGTCGGAAGTTGCGAAGCGGCCGCCGTCCAACTGGACCATTGGACGCAGGTCGGGCGGGATGACCGGGAGAACCGTGAGAATCATCCACTCGGGGCGGTTTCCGGAGCGGCGGAAGGCCTCCACCACTTTCAGGCGGGTGGTCGCCTTCTTGCGCTTCTGCTTGGACTTGGTATTGCGAACTTCCTTCCAGAGTTCGTCCGCAAGCTTATCCAGGTCGAGGCGCTCGAGGATGTCATAGAAGGCCTCGGCGCCCATGTCGGCGCGGAAGACCTGACCCCAACGCTGCTTGAGCTCGCGATAGCGGATCTCGCTGATGAAGGTAAACGGACGCAGCTCCAACAGTTCATCGCGCATCCGCGAGGACTGATTCGAGGACGCAGAAGTCTGGTCCTCCAACTGGGAGCGGAGCGCCTCCATCTGCATCTCGGCATCCGCCTTGACGCGGCCGGCCTCCATTTTGAGTTCCTCATTTTCGCGGGCGCGCTCATCCTTGACTTCGTTCTCGACAGTTTCGAGCGTCTTCTGAACGATCTTCTGCACCTGAGTAAGATGTTTGGCAGCGACCTTATCGCCGGCGTCCAAAATCTTTTCGCTGGTGTATTCAAAGACAACAGCCTTCTTGGCAGCTTCACCTATCTGACCCTGAAGCAGTTTTTCGAGCTTCTGCCCTTCCTTGATCACAGGATCGAGTTTTTCGGCGATGGTTTCATCGTAGCCCTGTTCCAGGTTGGAGCTTTTTTGTTTGAGATCATTCAACGTGTGATCACGCTTGGTCTTGACCTCGGCGATCTTGGCATTGATGGTCTGGGCCTGCTCGCGCTCCGAGACGGAGATCTCATCCTCGATGCGCTTGAGTGCTTTAGTGCGGGCCTCCTCATCCACATAGGTGACGATGTACTGGGCGAAGTACAGGACGCGATCGAGGTTGCGGCGCGAGATATCGAGCAGCATTCCCAGATAGGAGGGGATGCGGCGCGTATACCAGATGTGCGCAACCGGCGTGGCAAGCATGATGTGCCCCATGCGCTCGCGGCGGACCGCGGCGCGGGTCACTTCCACACCGCATTTGTCGCAGACGATGCCTTTGTAGCGGGGGTTCTTGTATTTTCCACAATAACACTGCCAGTCGCGCTGTGGGCCAAAAATGGCTTCACAGAACAACCCGTCCTTTTCGGGTCGCAGACGGCGGTAGTTAATCGTTTCGGGTTTGAGCACCTCACCATACGACCATGACAGGATGGTGCTGGGCGAGGCGAGGCTAATACGCAGTGCGGTCAGTCCCTTGGTTTCCACTGGGTCATCTCCTGAAGATTGGGGAATCGCTAAATTTTGAGCCGTCTCAATTGATGCGCATAGTTAGCGGGTAGTAGAGACAAACAAAGGCAAGCGCTTCGAGAGTTTTTCTCAAGCGCTTGCGATGTTTTGCTCGTTATTATATCCAACTCCCTTATTATACGCAGATGAAGGGGTCGAGTCAAGCATGTTTTGTAAAAATTACATTAGAACTACGAAACCAACCCTCTGGCAAAGGCTAAGACCCCCTGCACATCCTTGAAATTCGTGACCATGCCCACCGAAATCCGCACGGCGCCAATGGATTGCCCGTCGAAACACAGGCGGAAATCCTCCTGAGAGAGACGTTCCTCGTGACCGGGCCGGGTGAAACAGACATCCAGTTCTACTCGTGAGACACCCAGGGCGATCTCTCCCGCGCCCGGGTTGCAGAAACAGCCAGTCCGCAGGGAGATGCCGGCTTCGTTCGCCTGCTGCTCGATGTAGCGATGGTCGAGGGCGTTGTTATCCCGGTCGTAGAAATTGACCGTCACTGCCCCGCCGCGTCCCTCCATTTGGGTCGGTCCGTAGACGCGCACCAGCGGCGCCCCGTTACTGTGTTTCATCTCCACCAGGTTGTCCAGCAGCCAGCCTGCCAGGGAATGGACACGCTCGTGGATCACATCGTAGCCAATCGACTCGATATGCTTGAGGCCGATCTCAACAGCAGGGATATTCAAATAATCGATGGTTCCATCTTCGAATGCAGATGAGCCGTCCGCCATATAAAACTTGTCACCCTGCACCGAAGCGACGGTGATTGTCCCGCCTGCGAACCACGGGCGGTGCAGTTTTGCCAACGCCTCTTTTCGGGCGATCAATGCGCCCAGCCCGGTCGGATAACCGAACATTTTGTAGAACGAGATAGGGACAAAATCGGGTTTGACCAGTCTCAGATCGAGCTGGCTGGTGGGGACGAACGCGGCCGCATCCAGAAGGACATCCCAGCCGTGCTGATGAGCTATATCAATCCAGTCGAGCGGATGCTGCACGGATGAAAAGTTGGATTGGGCGGGATAGGCAAAAAGGTTGTGACCGCTCTCCGAAGGCTGAGAGAGCTCGCGGCTGAGCTGTGAGGCGTCCACGCGCATATCGGGCAGCGCCACCGGGATGTACGTCACGTTTGCGCCGCGGGCGTGGGCGAACTCCCGAATCCCGTTTACGGAGTTATGGTTGTCGAATGTCAGGAGGTATCGCCCGTTCGGAAACGGATAGGACTCGCCGACCAGCTTTAACGCCCCGCTTGCATTGGATGTAAAGATCGCCAGATACTCCTCCGGGTCGGCGTTGAAAAATTTCAGCACATACTCACGGGCGTGTTCCACAAGCTGTGTTGCGGCCAGGGAAGTCGGGTTGCTCGAGTGCGGGTTGCCGAAGACGTGCTCGGCAAGCAGTTTGGTATGCCGTCGCAGCTGCGACTCGGCATATAAGCCGCCGCCTGTGTAATCGAGATAGATATGTCCGCCCACATCCAGGCGCGCATATTCTGTGGCGCGCAGGTCGTCGATAATATGGGTGGTCGGGTAGGATGGATACGCTCTCAGAAAAGCGACAAAGTCCGGGTCAGAGTAAGCCATGAGATCCTCCAATGCAATTTAACCACAGAATTAATTGCATGTCGTTGCGAGGAGTGGATGAGATGCAATATCGTCGAAATCCCGACGACCGCGAAGCGTGCCTGTGGCAAGCAATCTTCTCTGAAATAGATAAGTCCTTTCGAGAAATTGCTTTTGTTTAATGGGAGATTGCTTCGCTCCGCTCGCAACGACACATCAAAGGCTATAATACCCTCATGCCACGGATATGCGTAGTTCCCCGCGTGGACGGGCCCGGCGGGGTTACTTCCTTTCGTCTCAAATTCGAGGGCGGACTGCGCGCCCGCGGCGTGGAAGTAATCAATGACGCCTCACAGGAAGCGGATGCAGTTCTCGTCCTGGCAGGGACCCGGCGACTCGGCCCGTTGAGGAGAGCGCGTCGGCGCCGAATCCGGATCGTGCAGCGGCTCGACGGCATCAACTGGATCCATCGCGCTCGCTGGGCAGGGATGCGCTACACTCTGCGCGCAATCTATGGCAACGCGAATCTCTCCTATATCCGCAGGCGGCTGGCGGACCATGTGGTCTACCAAAGCCAGTTCGTCAAAGGCTGGTGGGAGGACTGGTATCACCCGGCGCGCGTCCCATCCACGGTAATCCTCAACGGTGTGGACTTGAGCCGCTATACACCTCACGGTTTGCATGAACGTCCGTCAGGCCACAGCCGACTGCTGGTCGTGGAGGGGAGCCTGGCTGGAGGACAGAATTATGGATTGCTCAACGCGGTATCCCTTGCCAACGCGCTCGCCAAAAAATATAAGATCGAGCTGATGGTCGTTGGGCGTGTGGACCGGCGAACGAAGAACAAGTTGAAGACTCAGCATGCATTCCGCATCCAGTTCATGGAACTGATTCCCAGGGAACACATTCCCTGGTTGATGCGTTCCTCCCATTTGTTGTTCTCCGCGGAGGTAAACCCACCCTGTCCCAATTCCGTAATCGAGGCCCTGGCCTGTGGACTACCCGTCGTCGGGTTCGATACCGGCTCGCTGTCTGAGATCGTGCAGGGAGACGCGGGATTGCTGGCCCCATACGGCACAGATCATTGGAAGTTGAAACCACCCGATATCCCTTCACTGACAGATGCAGCTGCAGAGATCCTCGAAGACCAGTCCCGCTTCCGAAAATTTGCACGAGAGCGGGCAGAGGCGGCTTTCGATGTCGAGATCATGGTGGACGAGTATATGAAAGTATTATTGGATTGATCTGGTGGTTTCGGTATGGGCTCGACAAACACTCGCCGTACTCAGCCACCAGGTTATA
>DATFET010000352.1:0-10201 GCA_035250835.1 Anaerolineales bacterium | reverse complement strand
ATCTCCACCCCGGGTGTGAACGTTGGTTTGTGCTTGCCCAGCAGGATGTGCGCGATGCGAGTGGCAATCCGTCCAAGGTTCTGGCCATCGGCATCCACAAGCACCCATTTTCGTTCGATTTCACTAGCCTTCGGATAGTACGACTTGTACACTTTCTGATTCTCCGTTTCTTTTCTTATTGACCTGTTGACTCTTGATCTGGATATCCTACGTTGACGAGTGTCAAGCCGTGTGCAGGAGCCAGTACGGCGGGGATCTCGCTTCGCTGCCCAGCCGGTAGCGGATCCGCTAAAGAGCGGGCGACTGTCTCAGCTGGAAATTTTCCCTGCGCAACCGCCACCTGGACGAACACCAGCCTCCGCACCATGCGGTACAGAAATGCGTTGGCCTGTACTTCGAACTGCCATGCATCCCATTTGACTTGCGTCCATTCTGCTTTCGTCACTGTCCGCACGGTTGAGCCTTTGGGAGTGGTCGGGGAACCAAAGGCTGAAAAATCGTGCGTACCGAGAAAAAGCCTGGCTGTGACTGCCAATAAATCGGGATTAATATCAGGCCACACCCGCCAGGCATACCGCTCCCGGATCGGGTGCCGCAGAGGCTGACAGAACAACCTGTAACGATAACAGCGGGAGATGGCATCGAAACGCGGATGGAATTTTGCATGCGCCACCCGTGCGCTGTGAACCGCCATATCGGCGGGCAGCGCAGCATTCAACGCACGGACGAGTTCCTCATCCGTGTGGGACCAGTCGAGGTCAAATGCAGCCACCTGTCCCGTCGCGTGAACGCCTGTGTCCGTCCGCCCGGAGAGTATTACCGAGCGGCCTGTCCATCCCAGTTTGAACAAAGCTTTTTCGAGCTCACCCTGGACTGTTCGTTTGCTCACCCCTGAGGGTGAGGCCTGCCTCTGGCTTCCGAAAAAATCCGTGCCGTCGTAGGCAAGAGTCAATTGGTAACGTGCCATTGTAGAGAACGGCAGCTGCCGTTCGGTACATTATTCTTCAACCAGTTCCAAAATCACCATTTCAGCCGAATCACCCATGCGGGGTCCGAGCTTCAGGATGCGGGTGTAGCCGCCATTGGGATTCGCAAAGCGCGGGGCGATCTCATCAAAGAGACGGTTGATCACCCGGTTATCTCCCAGCTTGGAGGTCACCAAGCGGCGCGCATGCACCTTTTCGGCGTCGCTTGCCTCGGCGCTGTTGCGGGCGATGGTAATGAGGCGCTCAGCCTCCCCACGGATCGCAGCAGCCTTCGCTTTGGTGGTATGAATACGCTCGTGCGTAAAAAATTGCTTGATCAGGTTGCGACGCAGCGCCAGACGGGCACCGGACGTCCTACCAAGCCTGTATCCTGATACTTGATGTCGCATTGCAAATTACTCCACAGAACTCGTTTCGTCTTTCATGTAGCCCTTCTCGCGCATCTTCTGACGCAGCTCATCGAGGCTTTTCTCGCCAAAATTGCGGATGGACATGACTGCCGTCTCACCTTTTTCAAGTAGGTCCAGGACATCGCCAACGGTGGTGATGCCAGTTCGCTTGAGAGAGTTGAAGACCCGAACCGAGAGGTCAAGGGCTTCAACCGGTGTATCCGCCAGTTCACTGGTCAGGCGGCTGCCACCGACTTCCTTCTCCATGGGGAGCGTAAGGGTTTCCTCGCTCACACCGGCGATGAAGCGCAGATGATCGATGACCAGCTTCGCGGCAGTGCTCAACGATCGTTCAGGTGAAACTGTGCCATCCGTCCAGATCTCGAGGATGAGCTTGTCATAGTTCGTACTCTGTCCCACGCGGGCAGAGGTCACTTCCCAGTTCACGCGTTTGACCGGGCTGTAGATGGCGTCGATCGGCAGTTCACCGATGGGCATATGCCCGCTCCGCTCGTTGGCGGGGGAATACCCGCGTCCGCGCTCGACCGTAAATTCAAGGTCGAGCTTGGTCTTGGGGTTATCCACGGTGAACAGGTACAACTCAGGGTTTACCACTTCCACTTCGGCAGGCGTGATGATGTCTGCCGCGGTGACAGTTCCTTCGCCGCGTACTTCCAGGTGCATGCGGGTGGTGTCGACACCATCCAGCTTCAGGCGCAACTGCTTGACCTGTAAAGTCACCTGGATGACGTCCTCGCGGACGCCGGGGATCTCGCTAAACTCGTGTAACACATCCGCAATTCGGATGGAGGTTACAGCCGATCCCTCCAGTGAGGAGAGCAGAACGCGGCGCAGTGCGTTTCCAAGCGTCACGCCATAACCACGTTCAAGAGGGCTGATGATAAATTTGCCATAGTTTCGAGCCTCAGCCTCACGCTCGATTTTCGGCATAACCATATTCGTGATACTCGTCACGGTTCACCTCTCCCTGTATGAAAACAGTAGAAACATCGCCGGTACTGAGTCCAACCGGCACGAGCACAACCAACTACTACCGTGAGTAGTATTCAACAATCAACTGTTCGTTGAGAATGCCATCAATTTCAGCACGCTCAGGAAGACGCTGAATGGCACCAGACAGTTGTTTCGTGTCTCGATTTATCCAACCCGGCGAGGTGCGTGCATCCGCAATATCGCCAAGTCCCTTGAAATATTCCAGGCCGCGGGAGCCATCGCGCACAGCGATCACGTCACCTTCCCGCAAAAGCATCGAGGGGACGTCGGTGCGGCGGCCATTCACAGTGAAGTGACCATGGGTGACAAGCAGGCGGGCCTGGGCACGGCTGGAAGCGAAACCGAGCCGGTAGACCACGTTGTCCAACCGCGACTCGAGGATCTGCAACAGATTGATACCCGTGATACCATGGCGCTGGTTGGCGATTTCATAATAACGGCGGAACTGGCGTTCCAGAATGCCGTAGACTCGGCGGGCGCGCTGCTTGGCGCGCAGCTGGCGCAGGTAGTCCGACTCACGTCCCGAGCGGTTGCCGCCGCCACGACTGCCAGTACGACCATGCTGACCAGGGGCGAAATTGCGCCGCTCGATCGCGCATTTCGGCGTAAAGCAGCGTTCGCCTTTGAGATATAGCTTTTCACCTTCGCGCCGGCAGAGTTTACAGACCGGACCAAGATTTTTAGACATAAATTACTTTCCTCTACATCAAATTATACGCGGCGCTTTTTCGGCGGACGACAGCCATTGTGCGGAACCGGTGTAATATCAGAAATCGAACGGACTCTAAGTCCCATTGCCTGGACCGCACGGATCGCGTTTTCACGGCCGGGTCCAGGTCCTTTGACAAACAAATCCACTTCCTGGATTCCCAACTGCTGGGCGGCTTTGATCGCCTGCTCAGCCGCGAGGCGTGCAGCGAATGGGGTGCTCTTGCGTGAGCCTTTGAAGCCTGCCGAACCAGCACTGCCCCATGCGACGGTATTGCCTTCCGTGTCGGTCACAGTGACGATTGTATTATTGAACGAGGCGAAGATATGCACCTGCCCGGAAGACAGCGCGCGCCTGGCTTTCTTTGCGCCGGCACCTCGGCGTGTGGAACGTACACTTTGAGCCATAGTTTCTTAACCTCTTATTTCTTTGCGCCACGGCGGCGTCCGCGCCCGGCAACAGTCTTCTTGGTACCTTTGCGGGTACGTGAATTTGTTCTTGTTCGCTGCCCGCGAACCGGTAAATTACGACGATGACGCATTCCGCGATATGACCCGATCTCGATCAGGCGCTTGATGCTCATTTGCACTTCGCGGCGCAAATCACCTTCGACTTTATAATTCTTGCCAATGAACTCGCGTATCGCAGCGACATCGGCCTCAGAGAGGTCCTTGATCCTGGTGTCAGGATTGACCTTTGTCTGAGCCAGGATTTCCTGCGCGCGAGTAGGGCCAATCCCATATAAATAGGTCAGGCCAACTTCCACCCGCTTGTTGCGGGGCAGATCGACACCTTCAATTCTCGCCATAGTTCAACTATCCCTGTCGCTGTTTATGCTTTGGATTTTCGCAGATAATGAATACTCTGCCTTTGCGCCTTACGATCCTGCATTTGGCGCAGCGTTTCCGTACTGACGGTGAAACCTTCATGACAAAACTCCTTACTTACCAACTTCCTTTTACTACATAGCCAAGTTTTTGATTATACTCGCTCGTGTTTTTTTCGTCTAGATTACACGAACTCAGAACGCGATCATGGGACAGTCAGGAGTAGAGGTTCTCCTTCGGTGACAGCCACCGAGTGTTCAAAATGGGCTGTCAATGATCCGTCTGCAGATACTACCGTCCATTTATCCTGCAATACACGGGTTTCAGCAGTTCCAACAAGTACCATGGGCTCCAGGGCAATGGTCATCCCTGCTTTCAGAGGCAGCCCGGAACCTGGCTTGCCATAATTTGGGACCTGCGGTCCCTCGTGCATCTGCTTGCCAACGCCGTGACCGGTATATTCCCGTGTTACATGGAAGCCATGACTTTCCACGTAATTTTGTATCGCCGCTGAAACATCACCGGTCCGGTTGCCTATCCGCATTTTTTCGATGCCGGCGCCGAGCGCACCTCGGGTAACATCCAGCAGTTTTTGTGCCACCGGCGAGATGTCGCCTACCCCGGCAGTGAACGCCGAGTCAGCGACCCAGCCCTCGTACACAGCTCCACAATCAATCGAGACAATGTCGCCTGCCTTGAGTTTCCGTGATTTGCTCGGAATCCCGTGGACAAGCTCCTGATTGATGCTGACAGTGATCGAGGTGGGAAATGGCGGGTGACCATATCCCTTAAAAGGCGATACACATCCATGTTTCCGAAGCACTTCCTCAGCAGCCGCGTTGAGGTCGGCAGTGGAAACACCAGGTTTTAAATGTTCTTTTACAGCCGCCAGTACTCTGGCGTTAATCCGACCGGCATCCCGCATGATCTGCAGTTCGGCCGGGCTTTTAAGATGTATTTGGCGTGCCCAGCTCATAACAATTACTTTTTCCAGGCACGGAGCAGGTCATTCGTGACCTGCTCAATCGGTTGCATTCCATTGATTTCGACCAGCTTGCCATGGTCACGATAGTATGAGATCAAAGGCGAAGTTTGTGCAAGATAGACGTCGATCCTTCTTTTGACAGTCTCAGCCCTGTCATCATCGCGCTGATATAGTTCAGATCCATCCAGGTCGCACCTGCCAGCTTCCTTTGGCGGGTTGAACTTCTCGTTGAAAATATGACCGTTTGCTCGGCATGTCAGACGACTGCTCAGGCGCTCCACAAGGGTATCTTCCTCCGCTGTAATAAACGGCACTGTATCGACATGACCATTGAATTCGTGGAGCATATTTTCCAGTGCATCGGCCTGGGCCGGAGTACGTGGAAAGCCATCCAAAATGGCGCCTGATTTACAGTCCGGGCGGGTGATGCGCTCGCGTATCATTGCAATCGTCACATCATCCGGAACCAGCTCGCCTTTGGTCATATAGGTCTGTGCCAGTTGTCCCAGCTCAGTTTTGTTCTTAAGGTTCTCACGGAACAGGTCTCCGGAGGATATGTGCGCCAGTCCGCTCCGTTCGGACAAAATCTTAGCTTGCGTTCCTTTACCAACTCCAGGCGGTCCAAGTAAGACAATGAAGGTCGCCATAATGCTCCTTTAACTAACGAGCAATTTTTCCTGATATCCGTGTAGTTTAAGTTCAGCCTCAATATTCATGAATGTGTCGCGGACGACGCCTACCACGATCAGCAAGCCAGAAGACGACACAAGGAACAGGCCGGCCGAGGATTGCGCTGCA
This sequence comes from Anaerolineales bacterium, assembly GCA_035250835.1. Lineage (GTDB taxonomy): Bacteria > Chloroflexota > Anaerolineae > Anaerolineales > Villigracilaceae > Defluviilinea. The sequence goes on along the minus strand of DATFET010000352.1, from coordinate 4,493 downwards.
GGAATTATCACCTGCAGGAGGAAGGGCATGATTGCAACCGCTCCCAGCAGCAAGGCGCCAGGCAGTGTGATCCGGCTCTGGATACGGCTCAAGTATTTCTGAGTAGGCGCACCACTGTGGACACCTGGGATCTGCGCACCGGAGCGCTTCAGGTTCTCACCATAGTTTTGCTGTTCGAAAATCACCGTGGTATAGAAGTACGTGAAAGCCACAACCATGATGAAGTATAAAATCCAATAACCCCAGGAATCTGCCCCGGAAGTGGGGTTGAAGAAAGTCACCACGCTCGTTGCAAAGTCTGCCACCCATTCGACCTCTGAGTTAACAAAATAACTTGCAACGATCCCGGGAAACTGAAGGATCGCACTGGCAAAAATCAACGGGATCATGCCAGCCAGATTCACCATCAAAGGCAGGAAAGGCTGAGGCATTTTTGCCACCTTTCCGCGTTTCATGGCATAGAAAATCTGACTCTTATGCGGATACATGATGGGAACGTTCCGGCGGCCCTGCTGAACATAGACAATTGCCACTACTGTCAAAATAATGATCAGGAGCATGGCAGCCATCAGGATGTAACGATTCTGTTCATCCAGCCACAATGTCGCAATATTTTGCGGGATCTGTGAAACGATCCCTGCAAAAATGATGAGAGACAAGCCCTGGCCGCGAATACCAAACTCAGAGATCAATTCGCCAAGCCAGATGGCAAACATAGTTCCCGCGGTCATGACCAGAACCGTCGTGATGGACGTCAGCCACAACCCTTCGGTGAAGCCAAACGGAATGACCGGCTGTGGGGCAAGTGAATTGAAGATGTTGATCTGGCCGATAGCCGAGAGCATCGCCATCGGGACAGCCAGATACATGGTCCATTTCTCCATCCATCGACGACCTTCGCGCTGATCCTCCTGCATCCTTCGTTGCAGGGAAGGAATGATCGGGATAAGCAGTTGAAGGATGATCTGGGCGGTAATGTATGGATACACACCCATGGCAAGAATGGAGAAGTTTGCGATGGTGCCGCCGGAGAGCAGATTCAAAAATCCTAAAAAGCCTCCGCCCTGGGCCTGGAAAAAGGCAGCGAGAGCATCGCTGTCAACACCGGGGACTGGAATGACTGCTGCTACACGGTATATCAACAGGATACCCAGAGTGATAAGCAATTTCCTCCGAATATCCTCCGATCGCCACAGGAAGCGCCACGCTGATTGTTTCTTTTCAGGCATCTTTGAAGGTTCCTCTTGTTCGAAACTAAGCAATCAACTCGACGCTGCCGCCGGCTTCTTCGATCTTGGCCTTGGCGCCAGCACTGACACGATGGGCGCGCACTTTGAGCGCAGTCTTCATTTCACCGCGTCCTAAAATGACAATGGGGTTGCGTGGATCGCGAAGCAGATGAGCGTTTTGCAATGTCTCAGGGTTGACCTCTGTGTCGCCTTTGAAGGCCTCGGTCAACTGATCCAGATTCACTTCGTTATATTCAACCTGATTGCGCGGGGTAAATCCCTGGCCACGCATGAACGGCAAACGCCGATAGAAAGGCAGGTTCCCGCCCTGGCGATAGAGGTTTCCACCTTCGCCGGAGCGCGCGCCCTGACCCTTGGTGCCACGACCGGCAGTCTTACCCTGTCCCGCGGAGATACCACGGCCAACGCGTTTCTTGTTCTTCTTAGAGCCCTGGTTGGGCACGAGATCGTGTAGTTTCATCTTTCTATCCTACTTCTTCGACCTGGACTAAATGACCAACCTTACGGATCATTCCACGCAGAGCGGGAGTATCCTTGTGTTCAATGGTCTGATGCATTCGACGAAGACCCAGTGCGAGCACCGTCTGCTTCTGGTCCTTGGTATAGCCGATCGGACTACGGACGAGTGTTACAAACACGGTCTTGTTATTCTTCTCACCGTTAGGCATGCTGCTTCCTCCGCTCCCAGAACGGCACCAGTTCGCTGACATTCTTGCCGCGACGTGCCGCCTCTTCCTGGGGTGACTTCAACTGCTCAAGAGCATCGAAGGTTGCCTGAACGACATTCAGGACATTGGCGCTGCCCTGTGACTTGGTCAAAATATCGCGCACACCGGCGACTTCCAGAACGGCACGGACGCCGCCTGCTGCGATCACGCCGGTTCCGGGCGAGGCAGGCTTGAGCATCACTCGGGCGCCAGCTACCTTTCCAAGTACTTCATGCGGGATGGTCGTGCCAGCCAGGTTGACAACGCGCATTTTTTTGCGAGCGCGCTCCGAAGCCTTGCGCATCGCGTCCGGTACGGCATTGGCTTTGCCAACACCCATCGAGATGGTGCCGCGCTTATCGCCCACAACCACAGTCACACGGAATTGAAAGCGGCGGCCGCCTTTTACAACCTTGGCGACTCGTGCAATCTCAATCACGCGCTCCTCGAACTGGTCCTGCCCTTCGAAATTCTGCTGTTCAGTTTTTTCGTATTCTGCCATTTCCTTCTCCACTCAGCCTAGAACTGCAGGCCGCCTTCACGAGCGCCATCTGCAAGCGCCTTGATACGCCCGATATACCGATAACCACCACGGTCAAATACAACCGACTGGATGCCCTTGTCCTTGGCGCGCTCAGCCACTGTCTGACCGATTATCTTTGCCTGTTCGGATTTCTTCATGCCCTTAAGTTTTTCACGAAGGTCGCGATCCACCGAGGACGCGGAAACCAGCGTCCTGCCACTTTGATCGTCGATCACCTGTGCATAGATTCCCGACAAACTGCGAAAAACGTTCAACCGCGGACGTTCGGCTGTTCCCATCAAATTCTGACGTACGCGCGAATGACGGCGGATGCGTGCAACGGAACGAGAATTGCCTGCCATGGATTACTTGGCTCCTTTCCCGGCCTTACCGGCTTTGCGGCGGATCTTCTCACCTGCATAGCGGATGCCCTTACCATGATAAGGCTCAGGCGGACGAACACGCCGGATTTCAGCCGCAGTCTGACCCACAACTTCACGGTCATAGCCCAGCACCTTGATCTGGCGGGTCTTCTGATCGACTTCGAAGGAAATACCGGCCGGGGGTTCCATCTTCACAGGGTGTGAATAACCCACGAAGAGTGCCAGGTCTTTCCCCTGTAATTCTGCGCGGTAACCCACGCCTTCCACCTGCAGAAGAACCTCAAAACCGGAGCTGACACCGTGGATCATGTTTGCAATTACAGCGCGGGTGGTGCCGTGCAAGGCACGCTCAGATGCATTATCCGATTTGCGCTTGACCACCACCTGCCCATCTTCCAGCGCGATTTCAATCAGCGAGGAAAATGATCTCTTCAATTCGCCTTTCGGCCCTTTTACATGGACATCCGAACCCTGTACATTTACCTGTACACCATTCGGGACGACCACGGGTAATCGTCCAATGCGAGACACTTAGTACCTCCTGCCTTCTACCAAACCTTGCAGAGGATCTCGCCGCCCACACCCAGTTGTCGGGCACGGGCACCGGTCATTACACCCTTGGGAGTCGAAAGGATGGCAACGCCGATCCCTGAAAGCACCCAGGGGATGTCCTGCTTTTTGGTGTAAACACGTCGTCCGGGCTTGCTCACGCGCTCGATCCCGGAAATGACCGGGCGTCGTTCGCGGCGCTCACCGACATACTTGATTTTGAGGCGCAGAACCTTCTGAACCGAATTCTCGGTCTCAGCCACTTCAAACCCTTCGAGGAAGCCTTCATCCTTAAGAATTCTGGCAATCTCGAGTTTGAGTTTCGAGCTTGGCAGCGCCACCAGCGAATGACCAGCCATCACGGCATTGCGGATGCGGGTCAGCATATCAGCGATCGGATCCATAACAGTCATGCTATCACCTCTACCCGCTTACCATGAAGACTTAACGACACCAGGGATCTTGCCCTGTAGTGCCATCTCACGAAAACAAATTCGGCATAAGCCAAAACGACGGATATATCCACGCGGGCGGCCGCAACGGGTACAACGATTGCGTACCTGGCTGGCATGCGCCCTGCGGGTTTCACGATATTGCATAGCTTTCTTTGCCATAATTTACGCTTCCTTCTTGCTGAACGGCATGCCCAGCATCTGCAGCATGGTGCGTGCCTGATCATCGTCTTTGGCAGTGGTCACGATCGTGACCTCCATGCCGCGCAGTTTATCAATCTTGTCGTACTCGATCTCCGGGAAGATCAACTGGTCACGCAGACCCAGCGTGTAGTTTCCACGACCGTCGAAAGCATTTCCTGAGACGCCGCGAAAGTCACGAACGCGCGGGAGCGCGGTATTCATCAAACGATCCAGGAAGGACCACATGCGGTCACCGCGCAGGGTGACTTTGGTCCCAATCAACCGGCCTTCGCGGAGCTTGAAATTGGCTATGCTCTTGCGCGCCTTGGTCATAACCGGCTTCTGTCCGGTAATGATGGTCAGATCGGAAACGGCAGCTTCCATGGCTTTTGGGTTATCCATGGCCTCACCCATGCCGATGTTGACCACAACCTTCTGGATGCGAG
>DATFET010000350.1:0-3365 GCA_035250835.1 Anaerolineales bacterium | reverse complement strand
GCCGCCGGTGATGACCCTGGCAGTCAGACTGTTGCGATCTTTTACAGAGAGGACTTCCAGTTTGAGGCTGCCGTCGTCGTGCAGCAGCCGGTCGGAGGTCCGCACTGAATCGAAGAGCTGACGAAAATCGACCGGGATCTTTGTCCCGTTTTCTTCAGGAAGGGATGTACCCGTTGCATACAGGATCACGGTCTCGCCTTCGGAAAGCTGCAGCGGCTCGGGCAGCTCACCAACGCGGATCTTGGGTCCCTGCAAATCCTGCAGGATGCCAATGGAGGCGCCCCGCTGCTCTGCCACTTTGCGGATCAGTGCGATGCGCTCTTCATGTTCTTCGTGTGTGCCATGCGAAAAGTTCATGCGCGCCACATCCATACCCGCCAGGATGAGCTTCTCGATGACTTCCTGGCTCTGGCTGGCTGGACCGATCGTCGCCACGATTTTTGCTTTTCGTATCATGCTGTCAATCTTTTATCCAGTGTCGGTGGTCTCGACACCTGCACTTGCATGCTGGTGCAAGGGTATGGTCGGGCGCCGCTTCGACAGGCTCAGTGCGCCACAGACCTACTCGACCAACGAGGCAACTTGTGACAAGCTGTCAGGAGGCTAGTTTCTGGTTTCTGGTGCAAAACTCGCTCACGCCGCCGTCCCTCGCGAACGCCGCAAAGCGGCAGTACCCAAAGGGTGCGGCGGCGATTACAGAGGTACACCTGCGCCGTCCTCGGCGCAGGCAGCACTTTTGCACCGAGACCTAGTCTAAAATGAAATTATACTCGCCGTCAGGTACTTTATCTTTCCCGGCGGCGAGTGAGACTTTTCACGTCACTGTGATCCCTCGCGCAGAGCGGACACTGAGCGAAGCGGGCGTAAGCTGCCCTCGCTTCGTCTCCGCTGCGCTCCACTACCCTTCGGGCACAATGTCAGCGCGACGGGCTCACGTGCCTACAGGTAATGCAATTCCCTTGCCTGTTTTTCCAGCTCACCGCGGAACTGCGGATGTGCAATGTTGATCAACTGCCCTGCCCGTTGACGGATGGTCTTGCCATACAGGTCAGCCACGCCGTATTCGGTCACCACATAACGAACGTGGTTGCGGCTGGTCACCACGCCCGCGCCCAACTTGAGCATGGCTGTGATGCGGGTCACGAGCGTGCCATCCTTCAGCGTGGTCGTGCTTGGCAGCGCAATAATAGGCACCCCGCCCTTCGAGCGGGAGGCTCCATAAATGAAATCGAGCTGTCCACCGACTCCGCTGTATAACCTGGGACCGATGCTGTCGGCGCAGACCTGCCCGGTCAGGTCCACTTCGATGGCTGAATTGACCGCCACCATGCGCTCATTCTGCGCAATAACAAAAGGATCGTTGACGTATTCCGTGCGATGGAATTCGATCAGCGGGTTGTCATCCGCCCATTCGTACAGCGTACGCGTGCCAAGCATGAAGCCGGCGATGATCTTGCCGGGGTGCAGGCTCTTGCGGGAATTGGTGAGCACTCCTGCGTTGACCAGGTCGATGACGCCGTCCGAGAAGAGCTCGCTGTGGACGCCCAGATCCTTCTTGTGATGCAGATACTTCAACACCGCATCCGGGATTGCGCCGATGCCCAGCTGCATGGTGGCGCCATCCGGGATCAGGTCAGAGATATAGCCCGCGATCTTCTCGACCACTTCCGAGTTGCCCTCTTCAGACATGAGCATCTCGGGGATGGGATAATTGACCGGGATAATATGGTGCAGGCGGCTGACGTGCATGAACGAGTCACCCAGCGTACGCGGCATCTGCTGATTGACCTCGGCAATAATGACCTTTGCCGATTCAGCCGGTGATTTCGTCAGCCCGACTTCCACACCCAGGCTGCAAAACCCGTGCTCATCCGGTGGTGAGACGTGGATGATCGCAACATCCAGCGGGAGGTAGCCGCGTTTGAACAGCAGCGGAAACTCAGAGAGCAGGACCGGCGTAAAGTCTGCCCGCCCCTCCTGGACTGCCTTGCGCACGTTGTGACTGATGAATAAGGTATTGACGCGCAGGTGTCCTTCCATCTCCGGGCGGACGTAATCTGCGGGACCGATCGTCAGCGCCTGGCAGATCTCCACGTTCTCAAGCTGCGGGGCATATTCCACCAGTGCCGCGAGACACTTCTGCGGCACGGATACATTTCCAGTCAAAAAGATACGGTTCCCCGAGTTGATACAGCGGACGGCCTCTTCGGGGGAAACGATCCGAGACTTATAAATACTACTCCAGTCCATCGTCCCCTCCCTCCGGGAGAAGACCCAGGTGGACAAGCTGACCGTTGTGCGTATTGACCGCCATGGCAATCGCCGGATCTGCCTCGATGGCTGCCGCAACACCCAGGTTAGCGACCTTCTCGATGTACGGCATCGCCGCGTTGACAAAGGAATAGGTGGCTGTCCGTGCTACGACGCCCGGCATGTTGGGCACACAATAATGGAGCATATCCTCCTCGATATAGACCGGATGCTCATGCGTGGTCGGACGGGAGGTCTCGATGCAGCCACCCTGGTCGATGCTGATATCCATGATCACCGAGCGAGGCTTCATGGCGCGCACCATCTCACGCGTCACCAGGATCGGCGAACGCTGGCCGGGGGTCAGTACTGCCCCCACCAGCACGTCGGCGAATGCAGTCGCACGCTCGATATTGCGCCTGGTCGAAGTCATGGTGACGATGCCGGGGAAGCGGTCCAACAGGGTTTGCAGTGCATTGATGCTCTGGTCGATCGCCGTCACATGGGCGCCCATGCCGAGGAACATCTGGGTGGCATACGTCCCCACAATGCCGGCGCCCAGGATGACCGCCTCAGCCGGCGGGACGCCCGGCACGCCGCCCATCAGGATGCCCCTGCCTCCCCAGTTGTTCTGCAGCAGGCGAGCTGCGATCTGCGCCGCCATTGCCCCGCCGATCTGGCTGAGCGGACGCAGGACCGGCAGGGAACCGTCCTGGAGCTGGATCTGCTCGAAGGCGATCGCGGTGATCCTTTTCTCGAGCAGGGCATCGACCTTGTCCCGGCGGGCCGACGATAGGTGCAGCAACCCGGCGATAGCGCTGCCCGGCACCAGCCAGTCCAATTCATCTTTGATCGGTCGCGCGACTTTGAGTAACAGGTCTGCCCGCCCAAATACCTCTTCGGGAGCATAGACAATCTTGGCGCCCGCTTTCTCGAACTCGTGGTCGTCGAACCGCATCATGATCCCCGCTTCATGCTCCACATAGACCTGATGCCCATGCTGGCACAGGATTTCCACCGCAGCAGGTGGAAGGCCGACCCGAAATTCGAACGGCCGCCTCTCCCTGGGTATTCCAATGTTCATATCGTTGCCTCCTCCCTCACCCTGACCCTCT
>DATFET010000348.1:0-8216 GCA_035250835.1 Anaerolineales bacterium | reverse complement strand
TTTCATCCCCAGCTCCTGCAGGTACTCGGACAGGTCCTCAGCCATGCGTTTGGTGAGGGTGGTGACGAGCGTGCGCTCGCGCCTCTCCACCCGCTGGCGGATCTCTCCAACCAGATCATCCACCTGCCCGCGGGTGGGCCGCACTTCCACTTGGGGATCCACGAGTCCTGTCGGGCGGATGATCTGCTCGACGACATGGTACGCTTTCTGCATTTCGTACGGCCCCGGCGTTGCGGACGTATAGATCGTATCACCCATCACCTGCTCGAACTCATCGAACTTCAAGGGACGGTTATCTACCGCGCTGGGCAGTCGGAACCCATATTCGACCAGGGTCTCCTTGCGCGAGCGGTCACCGTTGTACATGCCGCGGACCTGTGGGATGGTCATGTGGCTTTCGTCGATCACCAGCAGGTAATCGCTCGGCAGAAAGTCGATCATCGTCCAGGGGTGTGTGCCCGGCGCACGCCCATCCAGGTGACGGGAGTAGTTCTCGATGCCGGAACAATAGCCAACCTCTTTCAGCATCTCGAGGTCGTAGCGGGTGCGCTGCTCGAGACGCTGGGCTTCGAGAACCTTGCCCGTCTCCTTGAACTGCGCCATCCGTTCTTCCAGCTCAGCCTCGATGTTATGAATGGCATCCTTCAGGCGGTCGGCATCCGTCAGATACTGCTTGGCGGGGTAAATGGGTACTTCTTCGGGCTCATCGAATACTTCACCCGTCAGCGGGCTGAACTGCATGATGCGCTCCACTTCATCGCCGAAGAAGGTGATGCGATAGCCCTTCTTATCCTCATACGCAGGGATGATCTCCAACGTATCGCCGCGCACACGGAACGTGCCGGGCCGCAGCTCCATGTCATTGCGCTGGTACTGCGATTCGATCAACTGGCGGAGCAGCGCGTTGCGGCGGTACAGCTCCCCCACTTTGAGCCTGACCGTCCCCTTGCCAAACTCCTCCGGCGACCCCAAACCATAAATGCAGGAGACCGAAGCGACGATGATCACATCCCGCCGTGAAACAAGCGCCGTGGTGGCTGCCAGGCGCAGGCGCTCGATCTCTTCGTTAATCTCGGTCTCTTTTTCGATATAGAGATCGTGGCGCGGGACGTACGCTTCCGGCTGGTAGTAATCGTAGTAGGAAACGAAATAGGATACCGCGTTCTGTGGAAAGAACTCTTTGAACTCGGCGTACAGTTGGGCTGCCAGGGTCTTGTTGTGCGCCATGATCAGGGCAGGCTTCTGTACCTGCTGGATCACAGACGCGATGGTAAAGGTCTTGCCTGTGCCGGTCGCGCCGAGCAGGACCTGGTGCTTTTTACCGGCATGGAAGCCATCCACGAGTCCCTGGATGGCTTCGGGCTGGTCGCCCATCGGTTGAAAGGGTGCTTGAAGTTGGAATTGCATAAGTAATCTTGGGCTTTGATAATAGGATTGAGAATCCGAACGGACGTTCTATTTTATCATGCTTTTACCGAGATAAAGAGGGCCGTTGAACTGCTGACAGAACGATGCCCAATTTTCTTCCTGCACATCCATTAACGAATCCCCTTCTGCCGGGTGATATGGATTTGGTTTCCTGCGAGTATAATCACGCAAATCTCTGCAGGAGAGTTCCATGAAGCTGGTTCTGAATCTAATCGGAGGGGTGATCTTTCTTGGAGGCCTGGTCTTCTTCCTTCAGGGTATTAACGTTCTGCCCGGCAGCTACATGACCGGCGACCCGCAGTGGGCGGTCAATGGCGGCATCATGATGGTCCTGGCGCTGGGACTGTTCTTCTTCGCCAACCGCCGTAGATAGGTGATGATCGAACCGATTCGAATCGGCGATCGGGTACAGATCTTCCTCGACTCGAAAACATGGGGAAACGAAGGCTGGTACGAGGGCGTGGTCGTCCGCATCGATCCGTATTCCGAGCATCGCAGTTTTCACTGGGTCGAGCTGGACGAAGAGTCACGGTCTGCGCTGGGGAGAGGCATCAGCCTGATCTCGGTGCTGAACCCGAGAAATATCCGTAAGCTGCCGATGGAGTAAGGATGGCATCCACGACCGAGTCTATGAATAGGGTGGGGAATGTGTAATGATCCTTGTTCTGAGGCAGCCATTTATAGAGGTAATGGTATGAAAAGGAAAAAGGCGTTTCTTGCAGCAGCATTATTGGTTTTCAGTCTGGCCCTGTCCGCCTGCGCCGGGTTCCTTCCCATGGGCGAAGATGTGGAGGCTGGAGAGTACGGACCGGCCTATTCACCACAGGAACATCAATCGCGCACCTTCGACGCCCTTTGGGAGCACATCCAGGATGCCTATATTTATTTCGAGACAGCGGATGTCGATTGGGATGCAGTCCATGAAAGCTATACTCAGAAGATCGACTCCGGTCTAAGCAACGAAGAATTCGTATCCCTGCTCGATGACCTTGAAGCGGAACTGCCGAGCGGCAGTTTTGTCCACCAGTCGCGAGCCGAGCGCGTCGAAACAGACCTCTCTGACCTGGCCACATACGATGGGATCGGCGCTTTCATCGGTTTTCAGGAGGAGGAGGTTCCGCACATCGTCATTCTGGATGTGATCGAGGGATCGCCGGCTGAAGAGGCCGGCTTGCAGGCGCACGACAGCATCTTTGGGATCGATGGAAACCCGATCTCGGTCGAGGAGGGATTGCGCGCCGTGGAACGCATCCGCGGCCCGGCCGGGACGACTGTCACGCTCGATGTCCAGTCGCCTGGGGGGCCTCAGCGCCAGCTGGATGTGGAACGCGCTAAACTGACAAGCACCGGCAAACTCGATGCTTATACCGTCCCGGGCACAAATTATGGTTACCTGCTCTTTCCGCCGATCGGGTACGAAGGGTTGGAGCAGGATGTGCTCAACAGCCTGCAAACCCTCAGCGCCGACCAGGAACTGGAGGGTTTGATCCTCGACCTGCGTATTGCCAACTCGTCGAGAGGCTGGCCGCTCGAAACTTTGTTTACGATGTTCCACGATGGCGCCATTGGCGAGCTTTACAACCGCAGCCAGGCGCAGGCCCTCCAGGTGCAGGGGCAGGATGTGTTCGGCTCACAGAACGTCCCGCTCGTGATCCTGGTAGGGGAGAACACAGCCGGCTTCCCGGAGCTCTTTTCGGCCAGCCTGCAGATGCACGACCGGGCGGCGGTGATCGGCGGACCGACCCATGGGGAGGTCGAAACTCAGTCCTCGTTCTATCTCCCGGATGGATCGCGCATCTTCGTCGAGAGCGCCTCCTTCCGGCTGCCGAACGGCGATGACGTTGGCGAAAGCGGTGTCGCCCCAGACCTGCAGGTTGAGGCAGGTTGGGATGAAGTGCTGCCCGGGAATGACCCCGTCCTGGAGCGGGCTGTCCTGTTTTTGGATGAAGAGCAATGAAAAAGATAATCCTGACCCTCCTTTTTTCCGCACTGTTGGTCACATCCTGCCTGCCAGCGGATACGCAGATCCCTCAGAGTCCGCTGCTGCCTTTCCTCGAACGGAAATCCGGTTTGATCGCCTATGTCGGCGCGGATTGGAATATTTACACTTCCGACCAGGCGGGTGGGAATCAGGTCGCTCATACCGACGATGCCGTGATCCCCAGTGAGGCGACCGGCGCTTATCGTTTCTACACTCACCCAACCTGGTCGCGGGACGGTGCGAGCCTGGGATTCGTGGCGATGAGCGGACAGGGGACAGACGTATCCTCTGAAGTCTATATTGCCAATGTAGAGGAGGAGCCGGCACAAAAGGTGTTCACAAGCGAGAGCGAGCAGCCGGTCTATTTGTACTGGTCGCCGGATAACGCCGAGCTAAGCTTCATTTCGTCGACAGCCGATGGCCGGTCCCTGGTGCTGCAGAGCGTCTCGAGCGGGCGGGAAGAACGCACCGTCATCGACACAGGCTCCCCGTATTACTGGTCGTGGGCGCCGGACGGCAGGACCATGATCGTCCATACCGGCTCTCCTCAGAGCACCGTGCCGGAACACCTGGCTTTCCTGCAGGTGGACTCGGAGGTCGTCGAGCAGGGTATCGATGCACTGCCTGCCACGTTCCAGGCGCCGGCCTGGTCGCCGGATGGGAGCCGCATCCTGATGACGCGACTGGGCGAGGACGACACAAAGGAGATCATCCTCACCGATAGCCGCGGCGAATTCGATCGGGTGATCGACTCGTACGATTTGAATACCGCCTTCGCCTGGTCGAACAACAGTGACAGGGTCGCCTACATCAAAGGCGAACAGACTCTCGGCGCTGGAACGTTTGGAACCTTTCACGTCCTCGATCTCGAGACTTCGGAAGAGTTATTCGAAGATGAGCAGGTCTATGCATTCTTCTGGTCGCCGAACGATCGAAAGATCGCTTATTTCACTCCCGTACTCAGTGAAGCACCGGCCGAAGAGCAGCAGGGCGACTCGACTGCGCAGGCACAGCAGCAGGTATTCCTGCAGTTGCAAGTGCTGGACGTGGAGACAGGTGAAAGCAGGGATCTGTTCACCTTCCGACCCACTGACCAGTTCGCGGCTGTGATGCCGTACTTCGACCAATATCATCAGTCTGCAACGATCTGGTCACCGGATAGCAACAACCTGGTGCTGTCCTTTTTGACCAATGAAGGACAGGCAGGTATCGCGGTTGTAGCTGCCTCCGGCCAGCTCGAGCCCCGCCTGCTCGCCCCGGGCTATCTTGCCTTCTGGTCGTGGGAATAACTCGTTTTCTGTCATTGCGAAGGCGTTCGTCTTGAAAGGAGTGAGAGCTTGTTGCAAAGCCTTTAATCGAAACCGAGACCCGTTGGTCGAGTAGGCAGTGATCGTCTGCCGTATCGAGACCAAAAGTTTCCTGCGAACTTGTGGTCTCGATATGCCCCTCTACGCTTGCACTGAGCCTGTCGAAGTGAGCATTCGGTGCTACTCGACCACCGACGCGTGGCTGAAAGAAAAAAACTGGCTGGAGCAATTGCTCCAGCCAGTTCGTGATTCACGGTTCTGCCGACGCCTCTTTCACCTTTTTGCGCTTCGGTTTAGGTTTCTTCTCCGGCTTCTCTTCATGATTTACACTTGCGCTCCCATTGACCATCGTCTCATCCACCAGGGATTTAAGCAGGTGCTCGCTATCGAGCGGCTCGCTGCCATTGGCTGCCGAGCGGATGATCTCGATGCACTGCTTGCCGGTCAGGTCGTTGCGGTCGAGCAGGGCCTGCGCCACGGCATGCACCTCGGCAGCATGTGTGCTGAGGATCTGGGAGGTCTGGTCTTCCAGCTTGCGCCAGAACTTTTCGACGATATCCGTTTTCTCCTTCACCATACCCGCGCCCGGCTGCATATCCAGCGGGGGACCAAAATAGCCGTAGTGCGCCAGCTGCCACAGGCGGGCTCGAACGTTCTGGAAATCTCCGGTCGCGCCCGTCCAGTATTCGCCCAGGAATAACTTCGAAGCGACGTGACCGGCCATTGACACCAGGATGTCCGCAACGAAGGTGCGCAGCGGCAGTGCATAAATGTCATAGTTCGACACGGGCAGCACGTAGCCCAGCGCTTCGGAACGGCGGACAATGCTCACCCGCACGATGCGCTCATCCGGGCGCAAGTGGTACTGCACGATGGCATGCCCGGCTTCGTGGTATGCCACCTGCCGGCGCTGATCCTCTTCCATCTCTTCGATCGGGTTTTCCAGCCCCATGGCCTGCTCCTGGAACGCCAGCTCGATATCGTGCTGCGCCACGCGCTCACGGTTATCGAATAGCGCCAGGCGGACTGCATCCTTTGTGATCGCCGACATGATGCGGGCCGGGGTCGCCCAGGCGGTATCGCTGACGATGGCCTCGATATCCACCGATTCATCTGTCCTGATCTTGTTCAGATAATACCTGACCATCTCACGGCGGCCGCCGCGGTCCGGTTTGTTGACTACCACCGTGCGGTCGAAGCGGCCGGGACGTGTAAGAGCCGGGTCGAGCACGTCGGGGCGGTTGGTGGAACCCATAAACAGCACGTGCCAGTCGCGGGGCGGGATAGGTTTCTTCAACAACTGATACAGGCGGGCACGCAATTTTTCCCACTTTGACAGCTCGCTGATGCCATCCATTTCGTAGAGCAGCCGAGTCAGCGCCCCGGTGCCGGCCATCATGCCCGCCATGCCGCCGCCCATAACAGCACCCTGGCCGCCCATCACGCCGCCGCGCGACATGCCCACCGCGTCGATCTCGTCGATATAGGCGATGCAGGCGCCGTATTCACGCGCCAGCTTGCGGGCCTGGCTGATGAAGCGGATCATCTTCAACACGTCCACACCCCAGAACATGGCGCGGAATCCCGAGCCTTCGATGGAGATGAAGGCGATCCCCGCCTCGCCGGCCATGGCTTTCGCCAGGAGCGTCTTGCCTGTCCCAGGCTCGCCGTACAGCAGCAGGCCATTGATGAACTGCCCGCCCATCCTCTGGAATTGTGAGCGGTCTGAGAGCAGGGAGATCCACTGGCGCACCATCTTGATCAGGTTCGGCTGTCCCTTGTAATCGTCGAAGGTGACCGTTTTGGGGTCGCCCGGGCGGATGATCTCCACCCGCGAGCGGGCCATGAACCAGAAGATCGCCACGAACTGGATGATCGCCATGAAGAGGATAAAGATGACGCGGAACGCCAGGCTGAGTACGGTCAACAGGATGTTCATTACCTCGGGGCTGATGAATGCCCAGATAATGAGTCCGTTTAGCGCCGTCCAGCCCAGCAGCCCGAAAAAGAAGCGGGCGGGTTTTCCCGAAGCCGCCCATATGAACACGCGCAGCTGGATATACAGGATGAACAAGCCCAGCAGGATGTAGCCGAGCAGGATCAGGCCATTGATGATCACGATCCGGGCATCCTCGTTTACGACTGCCAGGGTGACGAGCACATTGATCCCCGCCCAGATGAACAGCGCCAGGGCCGTCCAGCCGCGCCAGACGCGCATGTTGCTCAGGATATACCCCAGCGAGCCCAATGAAAGCGGGTTAAACCACCACGCCACCGCAATACCGACGGCGAGCACGTCATCACGCGTCGAGCGGGAGGCATTATTTACGAGCAGATAAATGACAGGGAGAGAAATAAAGAGGCTGATCAATAGGCCGGCCATCCACCCCATCACACCATAAAAATCCGAGGAGGCTCTCGAAGAATAAGCTGAGCGTGTCTTCTTCGACTCTTCCTCGGCGCGCAGTTTCGCAAGCTGGTTATCTGCGCCTTGTGGGGTCAACTCTGTAGCCGACATAATTCACCTCAAATCATCTGGACGAATGAGAACAGTTTACCGCAAAAGAGTTAAGGGTACAATCCAACCAGGATACTCTTATGCAGTCTTAATCAGCTATAAAAGCCCGCTTGCCCGGATTGGAGGAATTTGCTATAGAGACGCAGGACAGCCGGAATTCTTACGGAAGGAAATAGCCCGCTTCCCGCGCAGCACATATCGTTCGGCAATGGTCTTCGCGCAGCATGCCCGAAGCAGAGCGTAGGGCGCCGACCATGCCGAGAATCGAGAGTCGCTCCCTCGGCGATTGTTCGGGAGTACTTCGCAACATCGTACTCGCAGAGTAAGACCCACGCCGAGCCATCTCCCTCTGAAACCCGGCAACTCTTCTCGAACTTTCGATTTTGTAAACGCCGATCTGCTCGTGATCGGGTATCATGTGCGGGCACCAAAAGTGCAGGAATTCACGAACCAAAGCTTTGCCGCCGCGCAGCACTGCGCAGGATCGTCCTTTCCAAAAGGTTCTTTACAGGAGGCTTTTATGCCCACTGTAAATGCGGAAGAAGTGTCCGCTCGCTACATCACCGACCGTCGCGTGATCTTCACGCCCGGCAAGCGCTTCAAACAGATGCTGGACACGATCGAGTTCCAGAAGGACAATTTGAACTAGACCGTCGGTACTGAGGATCGCGAGTCTGGTCAAGGTCATCTGAGATGGTTTGAAAAAATCGTCTCAGATGATTTTGCTTTTGGGTTCGCGGAACATCCTTCAAGCCCAAAACGCTCTAGACGATTTGAAGAATCGTCCAGATTCAACGCGTCCTCCAGCCCGAAGAGTATTTTACGAGATTTGGAAGGGAATTGTAAGCAAAGCGGCCGCCTCCCTCCGCTGACCTGTAACCTTTATTACTCAGGTTAACATTACTTGCCTTACACTTCTTCATGTCATGCTGAGCCCTTCGGCGGGCTCAGGATAAACTCCGCGAAGCATCTCAGCGGCTAA
>DATFET010000344.1:0-11440 GCA_035250835.1 Anaerolineales bacterium | reverse complement strand
GCTGCAGACCCAGGTCATCTTAAAGGTCAGCCGGCCTGAGATCCTGGAAGAGATGCGTAGATCGAAAGCGGCGAAATTTTTAGGCGAGGCGTTAAGTCCAACAACGGTGGTGGTCAAAAGCGGAGCCATCCAAAAGGTGATGGGGGCGCTGACAGAGCTTGGGATTCTGGGGGAAATCGAAGAGTAATTATCCTTAATATCGTTACTGTCACGTAAAAATCGTGACAGTCGTTTTTTATAAGATGGCTATAATGAAAAGGATAGCTCGTTGGTCGAGTAGCCCTGCGAGAATTACGCAGGGCATACACCTGCACCCACCGCAGGTGCGGTGTCGAGACCAACCATAAAAAGCAAATACAATATTCGATGTAGGCTTGAAATCAGTGGTCTCGATACGGGCCTGGTTTCGATACGCTCACAAATTGCGTTCGCGACTCAACCAACGGCCCTACTCGACCACCGGTTTAAACCACAAACGGAGTCCCCATGTCCAAACTCGACTGGCTCACACAGGAAATCGATGGTCTCAAGGAACAAGGCTTGTACAATCGCATTCGCACGATCGGATCGGCGCAGGGCGCGTGGATCACTGTGGATGGCAGGAACGTGCTCAACTTCTGTTCGAACAATTACCTCGGGCTGGCGAACCATCCCAGGATCGTCGAAGCGGCAAAGGAAGCCACGAAGAAATATGGCGTGGGTCCCGCCGCGGTGCGTTCGATTGCGGGTACAACCGATCTGCATGTGCAGCTCGAGCAGCGTCTTGCGAAGTTCAAAGGCGCAGAGGATGTCATCACCTTCCAATCGGGTTTCACAGCCAATCTCGGAACTATCTCAGCGCTTGTTGGCAAGGAGGATGTGATCTTCTCAGACCGCCTGAATCATGCATCCATCATTGATGGATGCCGGCTCTCGGGCGCGAAGATCGTTGCCTACGAGCATAATGATCCATCTGCGCTGGAGGACACGATCAGGGAGCACGGCTCTCACTTCCGCCGGGCGTTGATCATCACAGACGGCGTCTTCAGCATGGATGGCGACATCGCCCCCCTCCCTGACCTGTACGAAATCGCGGAAAAATACGATATTCCCTTCATGGTAGACGATGCACATGGCGAAGGTGTGCTCGGCAAGGGCGGCCGCGGCATTGTGGACCACTTTGGCCTGCACGGTAAAGTGGACATAGAAGTGGGAACCATGTCCAAGGCGTTCGGCGTGGTCGGCGGCATCGTTGCGGGTGACAAACAAATCATCGAATGGCTGCGACAGCGCGGACGCCCATTTCTGTTCTCGTCCGCGGTCACCGCGCCGGATGCGGCAGCCTGTCTCGCGGCAGTCGATCTGCTTGAAGAATCGACCGAGTTAGTAGATAAGCTGTGGGCGAATGCAAAGTTCTTCAAAGAGGAAATGAAGAAGCTTGGCTTCGATACCGGCGTCAGCGAAACACCGATCACGCCTGTCATGCTTGGCGAGGCGCCGCTGGCTCAACAATTCAGCCGGGAATTATTCGAAGAAGGCGTGTTTGCCATGTCGATCGGCTTCCCGACAGTGCCAAAGGGCAAGGCGCGTATCCGTGTGATGATTTCCGCTTCACATGATAATGACGACCTGGGGAAGGGTTTGGATGCGTTCGCGAAGGTTGGAAGAAAATTGGGTTTAATTTCGTAACGAAGCGGAAAACATAATGCCGTCTTTCAAACAAACCTTCTGGAAAGTCTGGTATCAATACATCACTAATCGCATTGGGAATGATCCAGTGACATTCCTGAACTATGGCTATTGGCCCCCTGAAGGTGAGACTCTCTCGCTCCAGACAGAAGATGAATCCAACCGTCCTGCCATTCAGCTTTATCACCACGTTGCAAGCGGTGCGTATTTAATGGACAAGGATGTTCTGGAGGTCAGTTGCGGGCATGGCGGCGGTGCATCGTTCGTTAAACGCTATCACCTACCTATTGACAAAGATATAGCGGACGCGGGGTTCCAAATCAAGTCAAAAAGCGACATCACCGATCATGTTCTCCACGCTTTAAAGATTACGAGCAAACGCCATCGCGAGCTAATACATGGCTTTACCCCAAAGATTCTGTACCCGTTTATGGAGACATTCGCCGCTATTGAAGGATCGGGCGTTTACAACAGTTTTGTCAATCGAGAACGGATTTATTTTTCATATTGTTTGATGAAAACGTAAAGTTTTCGCAAAGGCTGGGCAATCCCTTAAGATCAGATGCAATGTGGAATCAAGAGATCAAAGCTTTGAAAACAGCCTGCGATGTTTGCAGCATCCTTTGTCGCTAATAAGCATTACTTTATTGTTGCTCAACGACTATGTACTGAAGGTATACCATCCCTCCTGGATAACCGGGAAACTGAGTGATTTTGCAGGACTGTTCTTTTTTCCTTTTATTGTTGTTGCAGTGCTGAGTCTTCTCTTCTTCAAACTTAACCTAACATCGAGGAGTATTGGACAATTCGCATTTGCATTTGTCGTGATTTGGTTTGTTTTGATAAAACTATTCCTACCCATTAATTTGCTCACTACTGAATTTGCATCGCTTTTCATCAATGGAACTGCTCAAATTCTTCTTGATCCAACAGACCTTGTTGCTTTGATTATCATATTTCCTGCGTGGAAGCTCTGGAATCAACCTCAACAGCAGAAGCCGTCCAGAATTTCTTATGTTGCACTATCCATTGGTATGCTCGCCGTGATGGCGACATCGCCACCCGCACAACAGGTTTGCAAAGTAACAAATTTGGAATACTACAAAGATGGGATTGTTTACGCGGCTGACAGAGATGGCTGGGGAGAGGACGGGTATCCAGTAGCTCAGAGCATGGATGCGGGACAAACGTGGGAAGTTGCTGCTCAGGAAGGCAATATCGAAGAAAAAGGACTACCTATTAAACACTGTAGCCACTTAAATCCAGAAATCTGTTATCGATTAACAAGATTTGGACAGTTGCAAGAATTAAAGATTTCGAAAGAACAGGAGTCTTGGGTAAATGTATCCGGACTTGAACCTGCCCGTGCTTATGATCTAATACTTTTTGAATGGAATGATAAAGAGTATGTTATTGTCGCAGTCGGTGAACATGGCGTTTGGAGGCGCGAATTGCCTAACGGAAGTTGGGATGAAATATCCGTAATGGGAGCAGATAAATAATAAGCGGGGATGCTGTCAATTTCTACTCGGAGTTGGATTTGCTAATTGTTCCTCAAATGCATAAAGACTTCCTTGTTTCCTGCTGTTCTCACACTGTGAGGAGAGCAAGCTAAACACAAAACTCCGAGTTGTTTACAACCCGGAGTTTTGCTTGTATACGTGTTTACCTGTATAAAGAGTTACCTGTTTATGAAACTACGGCACATAGGCGTTCAGGAACTCATCCCATCCTGTTGTCAGTGCAAGATCGAGCGTTAGATAGTAGGCATGATCGGTTTTCTGATTCGCCCTGGAAGGATGGTAAATCGTAATGCCATGCACCTCACTGTACTGGGACACGTGTCTTTCGTGCAGGACAACTGTGGCGAAAGCATCCATCACGGCCTGGCTCTTGTTCTTTATATTCGTATCGCTCACATTGCGTTTGATCTCGTATGCCATGTCATACAAGTCCTTATCCATGGGCGCCTGCCAGAAGGAACGTGTTGCACCGAAGGCAGTATCATATTTTTTCTTATTCGGGCCAAGTCCATTCTTCAACGCCACTGACCACTGATCCACGGCCATGAGCAGTGTGGTCAGACGGTTATCCACAGCCATGGCGGACCAGGTCTTGTCGGTGGTCGCGCTCTGGCTGGTGGCGATGGCCACCTGCTCAGCATTCATATTCGGGTTGGCAGCAAGCTGGACCAGTACGCTGTCATACTGGATCCCCTCGCCACCGACCCATTCCTGAGATCCGCTCAGCGCGGTGGCATGCCCATGCCAGAGCTTGAGGATTTCGATGGAGGCCATGTTGCAGCCATCATAGCCGACCACGTCAATAAAACCAAGCGATGGGATCGCGGCTTTGGTCTCGTCATAGTCGAGCGTATCGGCGTCGGTATCGTCCTCCATCACCCAGCCGGGATGCCAGCTCCAGCCATGCCCCCAGAAATATAAAACGTAACGGTCAGCGGGATAATTGGCTTTTGTCCAGGTAACAAAATCGATCAGGGTTTGCGGATCACCCATATTCCTCTCACCCCAGTCGGCGACGGCACTGGCGGAGTTGGCGAGCATCCCCTGCGTAACGTGGTACAGCTTGGTGGTCTTCCAGTCTCCGCGGCTGTTGTCGTAGCCGGGCGCTCGGTCTGCGAGCGCGACCACCTGTACATTGGCACTGGAACCTGTCGCCGCCAACTCGGTTTCGATGTCGCTGACAACATATTGTTCGAGGTTGTTATCTCCTGAGATATACACCATTACTGTCCATTTTGCTCTTGGGGCGGGGGCTGCGTTCGCACCACCTGTCAATGATGTTACAAACACGAACACAATCAGGATTGCGAGGGTGACTCTTATTCTGCGCATATCATCTCCTTTGGCAAGTATGAATTCATGCGACACACGTTTGAAACGAATGATAGCACCTCCCAGGTGCGAATCTTTGAAAAGTGTAACATGAACAATGGTCAGATTCAAGCATTAACATGCTGCGTCTATTTTGTGACTTTTGACTATTCACAAGGAACCGCTGCACAAGTATGATGCAGGCATGGCTCATAAACATGCCGGGCACAACGATTTGATGCAGGACCGCGTCTACTTAACGCGCTTTGCATGGCTGTCCATCGGGGCGGCTCTTGCAACCATGGCGCTCAAAGCCCTTGCCTATAATCTGACAGGTTCTGTCGGTCTGTTATCGGACGCGATCGAGTCGCTGGTCAACCTGGCTGGTGCGGTGATCGCGTTGATCACGCTTACGATCGCAGCCCGTCCTGCGGACGAGAGTCACGTGTATGGTCACAGCAAGGCTGAATATTTCGCGAGCTTCGCCGAAGGCCTCCTCATTCTTGCAGCGGCCGTGGGAATCATCAACGCGGCAGTCAATCGTCTGATCCACCCACAGGATTTACAGGAACTGGGTATTGGGCTGGTGGTGTCGGGCCTCGCTTCGCTGATCAATTTTTTGGTTGCGCGCATACTGATGGAACAGGGCAAGAAGCGGGATTCCATCTCCCTTGAAGCCGACTCCCAGCACCTGATGACCGATGTCTGGACGTCGGTTGGCGTCATTGGCGGAGTCGCGATCGCCGGAGTCACAGGCTGGTACATCCTCGACCCACTCCTGGCAATTGTCGTGGCGCTCAATATCCTTTGGACGAGCGTTCAATTGATCCGCCGCTCAGTGCAGGGACTCATGGATGCAGCGCTGCCCGAGCATGAACAAAAACTGATAACAGATGTGATGATGAAGTATCGCCCGAAAGGCGTCAGTTTCCATGCGCTGCGCACGCGCCAGGCCGCAGCGCGGCGCTTTATCTCGGTCCACATGCTTGTGCCAGGTGACTGGACCGTCCATGACGCGCACCACATCGCAGAGGATTTCGAATCGGATATCCGTGCTGCCCTGGGCGGTGTGGTCACCGTCTTCACACACCTCGAGCCTGTGGAAGATGAGCTCTCCATGGAAGACATGTTTCTTGACCGCTGAAAGTTTTTGGTTGGAACGTTCCTAATCATTTAGGATATTACATTATCAGTAGATCACGAAAGAATCAAAGAAGCCCGAAAACAGCGGAACCTCTTAGTTTTCGTGAAGTACTGATTCTGCAGTTAGCGCCTTCTGCGTGAATTTAGTGGGGATGGAGTAAAATAAAAGCGAAGTAACTGAAAATGAAAATTCCCCATCCAATCCCTTATCAAGGCAGTAAGCGCAATTTGGCAAAGTATATACTGCCATTTTTCCCACGTAAAATAGAAATACTTTTTGAGCCTTTTTCGGGTTCGGCGGCTATTTCAATTGCAGCGGCTGCACACCGCAAGGCATTTCGTTTCCACTTGAACGATGTCAACCAGCCTTTAATAGCGCTTTGGAATGAGATTATCAATAATCCTAACAACATAGCAGAGCAATATGAAAATTTATGGCTGGAACAACAGGGAAATGAGCGGAAATATTACAACCTTGTCCGTGATCATTTTAATAAAACCAAACGCCCCGATTATTTGCTCTACCTACTCGCTCGCTGTGTAAAGGCATCCGTAAGATATAACACCAATGGGGATTTTAACCAAAGCCCTGATAATCGTAGATTGGGACGTAATCCTCAACAGATGAAGAATGATATTTTTACAGTTTCCAAACTTCTGCACAACAAAACAACTTTGACCAGCGTAGACTATAAAGAAGTTTTAGCAATGGCAACTTCAAATGATTTGATTTATATGGATCCGCCCTATCAAGGTGTATGCGCTACAGGCGACCCACGTTACTTTAGCGGAATTGACTTTGAGGAGTTCATGCAGGAACTCAAGAAAATGAATGCAAAAAATATTCCTTTTATACTTAGTTATGATGGGCGAACAGGTAAAAAGTCTTACGGAGAAAACCTGCCTGATGAATTAGGAATGTATCGGCTTGAAGTAGAAGCAGGCCGCTCAACGCAGGCAACGTTGCTCGGCAGAGATGATGTAACCTTCGAATCAGTCTATCTTTCCAAACGCCTGGTCGATAATTTGCATCTCGCGCCCACAGAGATAATTTCCAATCATCTTATACGTCAGCCCGCACTTTTTGAATTCTAGCTATATTCCCGTTCATCATGCCCGCATCAGCCGAACACAAAGAAATAAAGAAACTTTTGAAAAGTATCTCCAACAAGCGCGCTCGTATTGTCATTGAACATATTCTCCAAAATGGATTTGTTACCACTGAACAACTTGAAAAGCAATATGGATATAACCATCCACCCAGGGCAGCTCGGGATGTACGTGAAACGGGAATTCCGTTAGAGACTTTTCGAATCAAGGATAGTCCAGGGCGAACAATCGCCGCTTATCGGTTTGGTGATCTCAAACTGATTCGCATGGGCAGATTGGCAGGGAGGCAAATATTCAACAAGAAATTTCGTGATGCACTATACGCGCAAAGCGATGGTAAATGCTCAATTTGTGGTGGGATTTTTGAGCAACGCTATTTGCAAATTGACCACCGCGTTCCATATGAAGTTGCAGAGGATGCGCACCGTGACTTAAACCCTGAAAACTTCATGTTGGTTTGTGGTTCCTGTAATCGGGCAAAATCCTGGTCCTGCGAGCATTGCATCAATTGGCAAAGCGGTAAATCGCCGCAAGTATGTTTGACGTGCTATTGGGGAAATCCTGAAAACCATGTGCATGTTGCGCTCAAAGGAGTCAGGCGCACTGATATTCTGTGGAACCAAAACGAAGTTCAGTTGTATGAAAATCTAAAAGAATCTGCGGATCAAAATGAATTTGCAATTCCTGAGTACGTAATAAAGGTTATAGCAATTCATCTTGGCAAGCAAGAAGGCGGCTAACAAAGTCCCTTTTGGGTTTGCTCACCTGCATTGCGTTTTATGCAAACCGTCACGTAACCGGCTCCCTTTCCTTCCAGATCGTAAAGTTCTTCAAAATAGAACCGCCTAAAAATTCGCGCACAATCGAGGTCTGCGGGACAAGGCTGATATCCAGTGGCAGGAACCATTCCAGGAACGCCAGCAGGCGCTTGGCTTCGATGAATTCCGGCGTGCCATGCTGGACCTGCCGCAGCAGTGGCTCGGCATATGGTTTGAGGGCAGCCAGCTCATACGCCAGCGCGGAGTTGAACATCACATCTGCATTTTCCTGGAACGGGAAGATATGCCGTTTCTCGCCGCGCCGCACCGATTCCCAGCGGTCGATGGTCTGGGCGGCGCTGTAGCCGCGTTCGCGTGCGTCCCGGACGATGCGGCGGATGAGACGGGTATCCGTAGTGGAAACGCGGTTGTGACGGTCCAGGTTCAGCTGAGTCAGAGATGAGACATAGATGCGAAACGCCTCAGCGCTGATGCTTGCAGGTATGAGTCGCGGGTCCATGCCGTGGATGCCTTCCAGGATGATCGGTTGTCCATCCGTCAAGCGGATCACCTCCCCTTCCTCCCTTTTCCCGGTCTTGAAGTTATATCGCGGAAGTTGGACTTCCTGGCCTTTGACCAGTAGCTGCAAATGATCAGCCAGCACGGGAAGGTCCAGAGCTTCGATGGCTTCGAAGTCCGGCTTGCCATCCTCACCCAGAGGAGTTTTGTCGCGGTCGAGGAAGTAGTTGTCAAGTTCCAGTGGAAACGGCGAAATCCCCAGGGCGAGCAATTGGACAGTGAGACGACGTGAAGTGGTGGTCTTCCCGGCTGAGGAGGGACCGGCGATCAGGATGACACGCGAGCGGTCCAGCTGGTCGCCGATCTGGTTGGCGATGCGCGCCAGGTTGTTCTCATGGAATGCCTCGGACACCAGCACGATCTGGTCGCTGCGCCCGCTTTCGATCGCGTCATTGAGCGACCCGACGTTATCGATCCCCAGCTTCGCCAGCCAGTCGCCATACTGAAGAAACGCGCCAAGCAGTTTCGGATATTCGGGCATGGGCAAAAGTTCATTGGGCTTGTGACGGCGCGGGTAGCGGAGGGTGAAGCCTGCTTCCACGTTGACCAGGTCGAACCAGCGCAGGTAGCCTGTGGATGGCACCATATAGCCATGATGGTAGCCCATGCGTTCGCCCAGATGATAGATTGTCAGGTAATTTTTGGTGCGGTGCTTCAGCAAATTGACCTTGTCGTCATAGCCGCGCCTGCGGAAGTACTCGATTGCATCCTGCAAGGGGACCTCTTTGCGCACAAAGGGCTGGTCCGATTCGATCAGGTCGAGCATGTGTTTTTTCAACGACGCGAGCTCAGATTCGGACAGGGGCAGGCGTCCGGTTACCTGGCAGTAATATCCACCTGAGGCAACCGAATGATCCACGTATAGATTGGCGTCCGGGTAGAGGTCGGCAAACGCCATCTCGAGCAGGAACGTCAACGAGCGGCGATAGATGCGCGCCCCATCCGGCATGGACATGGTGATCGGCGTGACGCGCGAATCCATTTCGATCGGATAGGTCAGCTCGCGCAGGCTGCCGTTGACAATTGCGGCAACTGGCTGGTCGGTCAATTCCAGGACCGAAAGGAATTTCTCCACTTTCGCGCCGCGTGGACCGGATAAGACGCGCCCATCCGGAAGATGTATCTCAACGGAAGAGCGCGGTGGGACGAGGCTGATTTTTTCGTTCATAATTTTCTATCATTCCCGATATGTCATTGCGAGGAGGCTCGCGCTGACATCGTGCCCGAAGGGTAGCGGAGCGAAGTGGTAGACGAAGCGTAGCCCAACGAAGCAATCTCATGGCCAATACAAACTTTTATTTACCAAGTATTACGCCTTGACATGGAGATTGCTTGGCTGCGCTTGCAATGACACTAATCATAAGAAATCTTTGCCAGCAATTTCTCCGGCTGGTGGGCAAATTCTTCGAGTGGAATCTCTTTATTTGTAAGAGACATCAACGTCTCGGTAAAGACTTTATTCACAGGGGTGGGAACGTGGCACTTTTCGCCAGCCCGTACCACTTCGCCGTGCAGGTATTCCACCTCGCTTTTGCCGCGTCCCATATGCAGGTCAATGTGGAAGGATGGCATTTTTCCGCCGCGTCCCGCGCCGGCCGCGCGCGACAGGAACGGTTTCGACAGCCACAGCGGCAGTTTCGTCGCCTTTGCCAGGGCGCGGACCGGGGTACCCGGCAGGTCCACGACTTCGATGCCCTGCGCCTGCATCACAGCCAGACATTCCCGCAGCATTTCGAGCTCAAGTTTGTATAAATCCCGGTTGGCATATACTTCAGCGGCGGTCATATCCAGAATGGCAGAGGCGGGATTCGCCAGCAGGTTTGTCAGCATCTTCGACCACTTCATGCTGGCCGCATTTTCGAACAACTTCGAGTTGAGAAACGCCTTGTCGAGGGCGGCGTTCAACCTCTCCGAAAGCGGATGTCCGCGGGCGACGCCCATGCCGCGCAGCCGCTCGAGGACAATATCGCCTGCCCCGCGCCGGCCGATCGCGCTGGTGACCGTGCCATAGATCACTTTGTCGCTGCCAAGCGCCGCGACGATCGCAGGCTCGTTCGACACCCCGTTGGAGAGACACAGCACCGGCGGCATCTTATCGGCGAAAGGCTTAATCCCCTCCAGCGCGGCGCGGGTGTCGTAGGACTTTAAAGCAAACAGGGCAACGTCGAAGGGTCCGTAGCGAAGCGCATCCTCCAGGGAGGAAACGATCAGAAAGGAGGGCGGAGTGATGCGATAGGCATCCTTCGTCTTGCGGCGTTCATCCAGAGTGAGATCGAGACGCAGTCCGCGCTCGCGCAGTTCATCCACCGCCGCGGCGCGCTCCACAAAGACGACTGGGTGTCCTGCCAGGGCAAGGCTGCCGCCGATATACGTCCCGATCGCGCCCGCGCCAAACGTGAGCACTTTCAGCTTGCCATTCAATGGACCGGACGATTCAGAGACCGCCATGCTTTACTCGTATTTGAGGGATTTTAGATGCGCACGATCATTCAGGGTATCGATCAGCCAGCGGTGCTGGTGTGGGTAATAAACTACGCGCGCGAAAGATGTATTTTCAAAACGAAAGCGGACGCCGGATGGGTCAACATGAGGAGCAATGCCGACCACGGCGTGCATGAGCTGATTCAAAAAGCCGCCATGGGAAACGACCAGGTATTTGCCCGGCGGCTTGTGCAGGAATTCCTGTAATGCCTGCCCGGCCCGCAGGAAAAGCGCCCAATCGCCTTCACCATCCCCACCGATGAAATTATACGGTGTGACATAGGCAGGCTGGGGGAGCTTGAGGACCTCCTCAATCGTCATACCCTCCATTTCACCGATGTGCCGCTCCATCAGGATCGGGTTGAACTCGATCTTGATCCCCTCCAGGTAGGAGGTGGCGATCTCGGCGGTCTCGCGGGCACGAATGAGCGTGCTGGTAATGACCAGGTCGAACTTCACATCTTCCTTCTTCCAGCGTTCCGCCAGGGCACCCGCCTGGGCGCGTCCCTTATCTGTCAGCGGGTAATTGGACTGTCCCTGCCAGCGCGATTCGACGTTGCCGACCGACTCGGCGTGACGCAGGAATACAAATCGATATACAGGTTTATCCGATGGGCTCACGTTTCATCTTCCTTCTTCAATAAATAGACAGGTCTGCGTTTCACTTCCTGGAAAATATAACCGACATAGATGCCGATAAATCCAAGCAACACCATCAGCATACCGCTGACGATCAGGATCACGAACATGAGGGAGCTCCAGCCCGGCGCAAGGTTCGACGTTCGGCCCGTGACCCAGAACGAAAGTACGTAAACCATCTCGAGCGCAGCCAAACAAAAGAAGATGCCGCCCGCGCTCAAGCCGATA
>DATFET010000338.1:0-2969 GCA_035250835.1 Anaerolineales bacterium | reverse complement strand
CAATCGATTTTTTATGTACAATACAGATATGCTGCCAGCAGGTTCATGAATGTCCCCTTGGGTACTCTACTTTACGAGGTCAATGAAATTATGGATTCCAATGCGGTCAGACAGTTGATAACAGAAATGGGCAGGGTAGGGAAGCATCTCTCAGAGATGGGCGCTACCGAAGGCGCGGCAGGCAATATATCCATCTGTGTGCGCGATCGATTGGATATCGAGGAATTTTTTCCACGGATGACGATCATTGACCTTCCCCAGGCCGCGCCTGATCTTGCAGGCGCGACAATTCTTGTCACCGGCTCGGGGCGGCGACTGCGGGAAATTGCCGAAGCGCCAACAGCGAACCTGGCAGGCGTGGTTGTGCAGGAAGGTGGGAGGAAAGCATGTCTTTTCATGTCTGCCGACAGCCATTTTAAGCGTGTAACCAGTGAGTTTAATTCCCATCTGGCGATCCATCATGACCAGATGCGGGCGCGACCTATCCAGGTACACGCGGTCGTACATGCACAGCCAAAATATGTTACTTTTCTCAGCCACCTTCCCAAATACCAGGACCAGAATTACTTCAACAACCACCTTCTGCGCTGGCAGCCAGAGACGATCATCAACCTGCCGGAGGGGAGCGGAGTATTGCCGTTCTTACTCCCGGGGTCCAATCACCTGATGATCGAGACCATGCTGTCGATGCGCGACCATCAGGTGGTAGTCTGGGCACAGCACGGGATCATTGCCCGGGCAGATGAGTCCATTTTCCAGGCCCTGGACTTGGTGGAATACCTGGAAACAGCGGCCCAATACGAGGCGTTGAACCTGTATACCGGGGAGGCAAGCAGTGGGATCGAGACAGAGCACCTGCGGGAAATTGCCGAAATTTGGCAGGTGAGGCAGAAAGTGTTTTAGCGTGAACCCGGCCTCCATCCGCTTGTCAGTCTGCCCGTTTGAGTCTATACTGTGCGCCATCGCTTGTTTCAATCTATTTCGATCAAAGGAGCGTTAGCCATGGCATCTGTTCGAGATATGATCCGTAAAAAAGGCAGTGAAATCTTCACAATTTCACCAGAAGCGACCGTTTACGAGGCCCTGGAGTCCATGGCAGAGCACAATACGGGTGCCCTGTTGGTCATGAAGGGTGAACAGATGGCGGGAATTCTTTCTGAACGCGACTGTGTCCGCAAGGTGGATCTAAAGGGGAAGAACGCAAAGGATACAAAAGTCGGCCAGATCATGACCGGGGAGGTGATCACCGTGAAATGTGACCAGCCCCTCGAGGAGTGCATGTCGCTGATGCTGGAAAAAGGCATCCGTCACCTGCCCGTATATGATGATGAACAATTAATGGGATTTGTCTCGGTGCGGGATGTGTTGAGGGAGATGATCGAAATGCAGCAGATCATGCTCTCTCAACTGGAGCGTTACATCACAGGCGGCGGACGATGACCCTGTTCACCTCAATTATTCTTTCAAAGGAGCAAGTGGGATGATCCTGCCTGAGTGGACGATCGTCGATCTGCAGGAGAAAATGGAATCGGGCGAGCTGACAGCACGTCGGCTCGCCGAGTTGTATCTGGCGCGCATAGACGCAGTGGACAAGAACGGTCCATACATCAATTCGGTGATCGAGCTAAACCCGGACGCGCTGGAAATTGCAGATACGCTGGACGCCGAGCGCAAGGCTGGAAAAACGCGCGGCGCCCTGCATGGGATTCCCATTCTCATCAAGGACAATATCGATACACATGACCGCATGCAGACCACTTCCGGATCGCTGGCTTTGGAAGGCAACCTTGCAGAAAAAGATGCCTTCCTGGTAAAGCAATTACGCAAGGCAGGTGCGCTTATTTTGGGGAAGACGAATCTGA
The DNA here is from genome assembly GCA_035250835.1 of Anaerolineales bacterium. Taxonomy (GTDB): domain Bacteria; phylum Chloroflexota; class Anaerolineae; order Anaerolineales; family Villigracilaceae; genus Defluviilinea. The sequence continues at coordinate 1,107 of DATFET010000338.1, read as the reverse complement.
GCGAATGGGCAAATTTCCGCGGCAAACGCTCCACCAGCGGGTGGTCGTCACGCGGCGGGTTGACGCGCAACCCGTATGCCCTGGACCGCACCGCCTGCGGTTCCTCATCGGGATCCGGCGCGGCCGTGGCAGCCAATCTTTGCGCGGCGGCTGTCGGAACGGAGACCGACGGCTCGATCATCTGTCCCGCGCAGACAAATGGGATCGTAGGGATCAAGCCCACACTGGGGCTGGTGAGCCGCAGCGGAATCATCCCGATCGCCCACAGCCAGGATACCGCCGGTCCCATGGCGCGCACGGTCGCGGACGCGGCCCTCCTGCTGGGAGCGATGACCGGCGTCGATGGACGGGATTCCGCGACACGTCTGAGCCGGAAGCGCAGCTCATCCAATTACACCAGGTTCCTCGACCTGGACGGTTTGAATGGGGCGCGCATCGGTGTTGCAAGAAACATGGCTGGGACCAATCCACGCATCCTCAAGATATTCGATTTTTGCATCGAAGTGTTGAAAAAGCTGGGCGCAACTGTCGTCGATCCCGCGGATGTCCTCAACTTCGACAAGTTCGGCAAGACCGAGATGGATGTGCTTCACTATGAGTTTAAAGCGGATCTGAATAAATACCTGAAATCGCTCTCCGAGGGCGCGCCTGTCCGTTCCATGCAGGATGTGATCAGGTTCAATGAAGAGAACCGCGACCGGGTCATGCCCTATTTCGGACAGGAGCATATGATCACCGCGCAGGAGACCCCTTCACTGCGAGCCCAAAAATATCGCGATGCGCTGACCAAAAATCTGATGTACGCACGTACGAAAGGCATCGACGCCACCCTGCGAAAGCATAAACTCGATGCGATCGTCGTCCCGTCCGGCGGACCCGCCTGGATGATCGATCTGATCAATGGTGATTCGAGCAACTGGGATATGGAGAGCACCTCACCTGCCGCCGTAGCCGGGTATCCGCACATCACTGTCCCGGCGGGCTATGTCTTTGGCCTGCCTGTGGGACTCTCCTTTTTTGGCAAAGCCTGGCAGGAGTCGACGCTGATCAAATTTGCGTATGCCTTCGAGCAGGCGACACAATTGCGCAGGACTCCCAGGTATTTAC
>DATFET010000306.1:0-10448 GCA_035250835.1 Anaerolineales bacterium | reverse complement strand
CAATCGGCCTTCGTAGATGCAGATCCCGCCGCTCTCGGGGAGCCGGGTCGGCCAGGATTCGGAGACCACTTCTGCGGCGGTATTCATCCACAAGCCCGGCCCGCGTTCGAGCTGGGTCCACAGGTTGTCCTCGCGAAACTGAGCCGGGATGTGTAATTGTTTGGGACGCGGCCTCTCGGATGGATGTCCCCAGAGTGTATTGCCAGCGTCACAGGCCGCCAGGATCAGTCCAGCCAGGGCGCGTTTTCGCTCTTCAGAAAGATTCAGTGTATCGATGCGGTTGATGACAGTTGTCAAAAAATATAAGGGCCGCGGCCGATAATGCTGAATTGCCTCTTCTGCATAGATGCGGTCATCGTCGCTCAGCGCGGCGACCCGCTCAAAGGCGCGCGACCGATGCAGGGAGTCTGTCGCTGTGATTTTTTTCACACGTTCGATATCCTCACGGGTAACCGTGCGTTCGCCTGTATCCCCGCAATGTGGACAGGTGTAGGTGCGTGCAAAGGGCACGTCCTCTCCTCTGCGCCACAGGAAGGAGTCAACCTGGATGTGCTGACTGCACTGTTCACAAGGGGTCAGGTAAAGAGATTGTAGATGCGCGCCGAGGCGCTCCTCACCTTTTTTGACAACGGACAGTTCGGCAAGCGCGGCTTTGAAGTCTGCGTCAGTTGGCGGGTTGGCAGACATTTCCAGCAGGAAGCGCGTGATGGGATTGTTGACTGTTACGAGGACTCGATAGCCTGCCCGAGCAGCTTCGAGCACCAGCCGCGGGGAGAATCCGAATGGGTCGAGCAGCCAGCTGCCTGGGGGCGCGTGAATCGAGAGCCATCGTGCGATGACACCTTCTTCCAGCGGTGGAGTGAACCTCGCAAGCGGGCCGGGTTCCGCCGGAATCGTCCCCGGGATGTAAGGCTGGTGCTCCATGTATTAAGTATACATCCCCCTTATGGTTCGCGCTTAGCGGAGAGTAGTCTTTTCCTGCCTGTAGACAAAGCTCTTATCTTTTCTATAGCGCGCTTCGTCTTCCACTTCGTCTCCCCTACGGGTGGCTCAGGGTCCGCTCACACCGTCCGTGCGAGATGGCATCGTCCCGATGCCCTTTGGGGCGCGACAATGTTACGGAATAGGTCCCAGCGTGGGCGCGCACATAATATCGTAGTATTCGAGTTCTGTGGCTTGGTTCTGCTCCGCATAAGCTGCCGCATCCTTGCCGATATTACGGACGGCATCCAGGTTGGCGCGCACCTGGGAGGGCCAGTATCGCGGCAGGACCATGCGCGGATCGTTGACATACCCCTCGGGCAGGTAGGCCGGCCGGGCAGGGTCAGGCTGATCGGCAAGCGGAACCCAGTTATACAGGATAGGACCGCGTGGGTTAACCGTGAAACCCAGTCGAAAGCCATACTCGCGCGCAAACTGCACAGGACGCACCCCAAATCCACCTCCTGGCCAGATGATGGCTAGCGGGGTCTTATTGAAGTTAGCTTGCAGGTCGGCGATCGATTTTTCGAATTCGGTCCTGATGAATTCATCGGTCGACGAATCGCCCATGTTGATGTTGTGAATATAGCCATGCGATTGGTGATCCACCCAGCCCTCGGCTTCGAGGGCAATGTTATCCTGGAGACTTAATGCCCTCGGCCCATCTTCGAAGCTGATCCATGCATTGACGACCGGCCAGCCCCACTGTTCATAATACGGGCGGAAGTGGTCATTGAAATAAGCGCCCTGATGGCGGTCGTCTGAGATGAGGAGCACAGAGCGCGGCGGGATCCTGGCATTGTGATCGACGAAATCCGCCATTTGTGTGGCGTTGATCGCCTCGAAGCCCTGCTCCTTCAAGTCGTTCATCATCTGCCTGAAATCCTGCACGCTGATGTCGTTCACATCGGACGCCCTTTCGCGGTCGACGCCGTGCAGCATGACCACCATGACGACCGTCCCCGGCGCAGCGTTGTTGGAGTTCCACCTATTGTAGAGATACTGACATGTATCCTGTTCGTAGGTGTGCGGCGTATCGAGTGGATTTAATTGACTTGCCGTGAACGCGGCTGGCAGCGCTGGCGGCGTACGGACGGCTGTTGGTGGGGGAAGTGGCGTCTCACTTGGAATGGGACTCGCCGTGGGCTGCAGCTGCGCGAATGCAGTCTGGATGGCTTGCGTCAGCGCGGCGCTCATATCTGGAGTGGGAGCGGCTGCAGGCTGACATGCAGCCAGGATAACAGCGAACAGAACGGGGAGCAGAATGAAGCGGGTGATTTTTGGCATCATGAACAAGCATGGCGGAGGGTTATGACCTTCGCCATGCTTCGACGTTATTCTTTTGAATCGCCTTTGATAAAGGCTTCCACTTTTTCGCGGCAGATATCATCGCGGAATTGTTGAGGGGGCGTCTTGAAGAAATAGGACGACGGTCCGATGATGGGACCGCTCAGTTTGCGGTCGAGGGCGATCTTGGCGCAGCGTATGGCGTCGATCATCACGCCGGCCGAATTGGGGCTGTCCCACACTTCGAGTTTGACCTCCACGTTGAGGGGCACATCACCGAATGTCGTCCCCTCCATGCGGATGTAAGCCCACTTGCGGTCGGTGAGCCAGGGCACATGGTCCGATGGCCCAACGTGGACATCGTCGTGCCCAAGCTCGTAGGGGATCATGCTGGTCACTGCGTTGGTCTTGGAGATCTTCTTGCTCTCCAGGCGCTCGCGTTCCAGCATGTTGAGGAAATCGGTGTTTCCACCGAAATTGAGCTGATAGGTACGGTCGATGCGGACCCCACGGTCCACGAACAGGGTGGCAAGTTCCCGATGCAGGATCGTCGCCCCCACCTGGCTCTTGATGTCATCGCCAAGGATGGGAAGTTTGGCATCGCGGAATCTCTGCGCCCAGTATTCAGAGGAAGCGATGAACACGGGAATACCGTTCACGAAAGCACAGCCCGCCTCGATGGCCTGCTCAACATACCACTTGGTTGCCATCTCTGAACCGACGGGCAGGAAGTTGATGACGACATCGGTCTTTGTATCCTTGAGCAGCTTGACAATATCCGCAGTTGGCCCGGGCGCCTTGGTGACCATTCCCTGCAGATATTTTCCAAGCCCGTCATGGGTCATGCCTCGAACGACGGGAGCCTTCAGCTTCGGGACATTCGAAAATTTGTAGGTGTTATTCGGTTCGGCGAAGATCGCCTCAGAAAGGTCCTTGCCGACCTTGGTGATGTTCACATCGATGCCGAGCGTGAACTCGATGTCGCGGATATGGTAGCCTCCGAGACGAGTGTGCATAATGCCGGGTACTAGAGAATCGTCCGCAGTATTGTTGTAGAACTGGACTCCCTGGACGAGCGAGGAGGCACAGTTCCCCACTCCGATGATCGCGACGCGTACTTTTTTGCTAGCCATGAATTTGAATCTCCTTGTGTGAATATGAAGAGTTGAATAGGATGATTATTACGAAACGAAAATGGTTTAAATCAAACCATGCTGTATAATTTATGCAATGGCCACCAACGAGCGTATCGATCACCTGGAACGTTTGCTCGAGGTTGTGCGGGGGTTGACAACGGCTCCTGACCTGGAAACCTTTTTACAGACGATCATCAGCGAAGCCACCGAGCTGACCAACAGCGAGCTTTCGTCTATCCTCGAGTATGACGAGACTACTGAGGAATTGCGTTTTCTCGCGATGCAGTGGTTTGAACGCGATTTGCTCCGACCCATGGGCGTTCCCCTGGAGGGGAGTGCAGCTGGCTGGGTGTACCGCAAGGGTCAGCCGTTGATCATCCAGGATGTGCTCGCGGACCAACGGCACTTTAAAGTGGTCGACCGGATGACGAACCATGAGACGCAGTCTCTGGTGGCAGTCCCACTCATGGTGCGGGGGGAGGTTGTGGGCGTACTCGAAGCCCTCAATAAAAAGGACGACGCCCATTATACCGAAGAAGATCTCACAATTCTGGAAACCCTGGGAGCTCTTGCCGCCCAGGCAATGCAAAATGTGGACCTGACGAGAAAAGTGCGCGCCTCCAAGGTTCAGCTTGCAGAGCTCGAACGCCTCAAAACAGACTTTATCGCGATCACCTCTCACGAGCTGCGGACGCCAATTGGCTTGATCCTCGGTCACGCCACGTTCCTGCGCGAGCAGGCGGGTGATCAATTTGACGAGCAGCTCGATACCATTATTCGCAATGCGACCAAGCTCAAGGAAATTGTCGAGAACCTTTCCGATGTGGATAATTATGAGAGCGGTTCTGCACGGGTAAAGGGTGACCGCGTTTCGATGGCAAAGATCGTGGAGGATGTTGTCTCCCTGTTCCGGCCTGAAGCGGAACAAAAGAACATCCACCTCCGAGTGGAGATGGATGCCCTTCCATACTACCTTCATGCAGACCAGGTCAAAATCACGATAGCATTGAGCAACATTCTAAAGAACGCAATCCAGTACACGGAGGCAGGCGGGACTGTAAGCGTGAAAGTGGAGGAAGAGTCGGGCTATATCAAAGTGTCCGTCACGGACAATGGGATCGGTATTCCCGCCCGCGAGCTCCCGCGTATCTTCGAGCGCTTCTACCAGGTGGAAACTCACCTCACCCGCCGCTATGGCGGAATGGGTCTGGGACTCTCGGTTGCGAAGGCGATGATCGAGCTGCATGGAGGCCGCATCTGGGCAGAAAGCCAGGGACGCGGCAGCAAATTCACCTTCCTGCTGCCTGTGAATCTTGGGGCGGATTTCGATTCACCCATCGGTCCATTTACCGAATAGCGAGCCTCCGCCGTCACGGCGGATTTTTTTGTCATATACAACTGATGAATGGGGAACAGATATAATTGTCTCGAGCATGAAACCCGAATTTCTTGTCTTTGGCCAACTGACGCGGGAATATCTCCTGCCTGCATCGGGTCATCCACGCCTCGATGCAGCCGGTGGAAATCTGCTATATGCTGCAGCGGGGTTGAAGCTTTGGGAACCGAGTATTGGTCTGGTCGGGCGCGTAGGCGATGACTATCCGCGCGAGTGGCTGAATGAATGTATTGCGCGCGGGTTCGATACCAGCGGCATCCGCGTGGTTTCCAAAAAACTCGATCTGCGGGATTTCATATCATACAGCGAATCTTTCGAAGCCACTCAAATCAATCCCATCACTCATTTTGCACGACGCGGGATGACATTTCCAAAATCCCTGCTTGGATACCAGCCGCCCCATGAACGGAAGATGGATGAGTCGGGCACGTTGATTGTTATGGATATCCCGGACCAGTATCTTACAGCCCGCGCCGCACTGCTCTGCCCGATGAGCCTGGTCTCACAGACTCAATTGATCGCCGGTATGAAGCGTGGTCAGGTCCATACCTTTATCCTCGAACCTGCCTCCACCAGCATGACGCCAAAGGCGCGCAGGGTATTACCGGCACTTCTTAACGGCGTGACAGCTTTTCTCACCTCGCAGGAGGAATTAAAAAATCTTTTTTGGGGTGAAACGTATGATCTCTGGAAGATGGCGGAGAGGGTATCAGTGTATGGTCCTGAATACGTGGTGATCAAATGCGGCGCGGCGGGTCAGCTCCTTTATGATGTGAGCACAAAGCAAAAGTGGGAGATTCCCGCTTATCCAGCGCGGCTTGCCGACCCTACCGGCGCAGGTGACGCATTCAACGGCGGGTTTCTGGCAGGGTATTGCAAAAAGTATGATCCCCTCGAAGGGGTGTTGTACGGCAATATCTCCGCTTCGTTGAAAATCGAGGGCAGCGGAGCATTCTACCCACTGGATGTGATCCCCGGCCTGGGAGAAGCGCGGCTCAACGCGTTGAGAGATATGGTCAGAGTAGTGTAGAGCAGGAATGCAGAATTCAGAGAGATAAAAGGCGATGTGATGGATGATCTTGTAAAGCGTGTGATCGAACTTGCTATTCAAACCCAGCAGATTCCTGCGCCGACGTTCGATGAAGGGAAACGGGCGGACTTCATATGTGCGTTATTTGCGAGGGAGGGTCTGGATCATGTTTCCAAAGATGACGTGGGCAATGTGTATGGCTGTTTGAAGGTGCCAGACAGCCGCTCAGAAGTCGCGAAGCCGTTGATTATTTCTGCACACCTGGATACCGTTTTTCCCCTCGACACGGACTTACGCATCGCCCGCGAGCCGGGCCAGATCCATGGACCCGGGCTGGGCGACAACTCCCTCGGCGTTGCCGCGCTGTTCGGACTGCTATGGATGTTGAGGGATGCGAAACTCGAACGCGCCGGAGATATCTGGTTCGTGGCGAACGTGGGAGAGGAAGGGCTTGGGGATTTACGCGGCATGAAGAGGGTCGTTGAGCGGTTTGGCGGCGATGTTCAAGTGTACCTGGTATTGGAGGGTCTTGCGCTGGGACACATTTACCATCGCGCGGTAGGGGTCAAACGCTATCGCGTCACCGCGCGCACGACCGGTGGGCATTCGTGGTCGGATTATGGCAAGCCATCGGCGATCCATGAACTTGCAAAACTGGTCGTGCAGTTTTCTTCGCTGAAGCTGCCATCCCAGCCGCGCACGACGATGAATGTCGGGAAGATTTCCGGCGGTACATCGGTCAACGTCATTGCATCCGAAGCCAATCTTGATCTGGATCTGCGCTCGGAGGGGGACGAATCTTTGGCGGAGCTGATCTCAACCGTGGAACAACTGATCCATAACGCTAACACGCCCGAGGTCCGTGTGGAGGCGGAGGTGATCGGTCAGCGGCCAGCCGGATATATCGACCCCTCTCATCCACTGATAGAACTGGCAGAGGATTGCGTGCGGGAAGTGAGGTTGACACCCATTCTGACGGCTGGCTCCACCGATGCAAATGTTCCCCTGAGTAAGGGATTTCCTGCGGTCGTACTGGGCGTTTCCACGGGCGGAGGCGCTCACACTGTGCATGAATTTATTAATACCGAGCCAGTGGCCCTGGGCATGGAGCAGCTGGTCAAATTTGTACAAAGGGTTTGGAAATATGGAAATAAATTCACTTAAGCTTTAAAACTTCATAGGCCTCAAGCGGCTGGGTCTTTCCTTTCACCGTCATTGGAAGGAAAGGCCTGGCTTCGATTTGATCCCTCACACGTTCGAAGGCGTCGCGGGTGATGAGGATCTGGTTGCGGGCCGCATTCTCCTGGATGCGCTTGCAGGTGTTGACACTGTCGCTGATGGCGGTGTATTCCAGCCGCTTTTCGGTACCGATCCATCCCAGCACAGCTTCGCCATAGTGGATGCCCACTCCAAAATCGAGATGAGCCTCTTCCGCCAGCTCAACATGCAGAGCAGAGACTGCCTCGCGGATTGCCAGGGCAGACTTGACTGCCCGTAGGGTATGGTCAGGCTGGGGAAGCGGCGCATTGAACCAGGCCATGACTGCGTCGCCCAGGAATTTATCCACTGTGCCTTCGTTGGCAAGCACGGCTTCTGCGGCGGCGGCCAGGTAACGGTTCAACACCTCGACCAGTTCCTCAGGTGTGTGCTTTTCACTGTAAGCGGTGAAACCGCGGATGTCGGCGAACAGGATCGTGATATCCACTTTCTTGCTGCTGCCGACCTGCCAACTCTTTGGGTCGATCTGGTCGAGCACCGCAGGCGATACCATTCGCTGCAGCAGGCTGCGCTGCGCCTCGAGTTTCTTTCGCTCGGTCATATCGTCGAGCACGATGGCGACGCCCTGAGTCTTTTGCCCGGCATCCCTGAGGGGCGAGAGATTGAATCGCCAGTCCACGTAGCCGCGTTCGGGCAGGTTCTGGCTGAGCTCCAAGCCGAGGATGGGCAGCTCGCTCCTGCGGACTGAATCCAGGTGAGGCAGGAGATCGTCTGCAAAGTTGGGGAGGATCTCCTCGATTCGCCTGCCGACGAGCTCTGCCGAAGTGTATCCCAGGATGGCCGCGGCGGCCCGGTTGCAAAGCATGATCTGGTCCTGAACATCCACTGTGATCACCCCCGACACAATGGAGGCGAACACATCGTCCATCAGGTTCTTGAGCTCGGTCACTTCTTCGAGTGTTTGTTTGAGGGAGGAAAACAGCCGTGCATTTTCGATGGAGGCCGCCGCCTGGTCGGCAAAAGCCAGCAGCAGATCGCGGTCAGATTCGGAGAAGATCCCTGAGCGAATGCGGTTGTCGGCATAGATCACGCCGATCAATTCAGATTTAACCTTGAGGGGTACACACAGGATCGAACGCAAATTGTAGGCGATGATGCTTTCCTGCCCGCCAAAACGCGGATCCTCGCGCGCGTTCGTGGTCAGCACAGCTTCGCCCTCGTCGATCACCCGCTGGATGACGGTGCGGCTGATGGCAAATTCGTTCTTGTTGACAGATTCCTGCTCCCAGTTGCGGGCGATGCGGTTCGACATTTCCCCGTGTTCATCCCGCAGCATCAGGAAGCCTCGTTCGGCTCCCGTCAGGCGCACGATGGTGTCCATCACGATCTGCAGTACCTCGTCCACTTCGAGCGTGGAATTGACCACCTGCCCGATCCCGGCCAGCGCCTGTAAATGGCTGTAACGCTGTTCGAAGGGGATCAGGTTTTCGCTGAGGTATGAAAGTGAATTTTCAAGACTCTTCAGCCCATTGATAACATCAGCAGACTGCCTTCCGTCCAGTGAATTGCGGAGCCTGGCAGTCTGCTGGGTAAGCAGGATAACTTGATCGTTGATCGAAACGGGCCCGGAGTTTGATGTGGTCATTAAATTCCTTTCACGATTCCAAGCCCCGGTTCGTCAGGATAAACTCTCAATCACGCATGGGTTTCCCATAGAATAAATAGCGGAAGCGTTCGATGATCACCTGCCTGCGGATGTTGAACGCAGCATTGCGGGCTTGAACGACGTCGGCGACTCTGGAAGTATAAAGGTATGTCTGGTGTTCGTCCAGAAGTACTTTGATCTGGTCGGACATTTGGGGGAGAAGGCTGGTGAGCTTCCTGGCGCGCTCCTGCGGGGTATTATGAGCAGGTATAACCTGATCCAGAGTGCGCAAGCCAAAATTGATGCTTTCGAACGCTCTTTCGACTTGAGAAAGGCCACCCCAAGATTCCCAATGCAGGACCCATTTCGGCGCTTTGAAGCCGGTTCGCTCGATTGTAGACCTCAAGATTCGCGGGAATTTTCTTTCAATCGAATATTTTCTGCCAAAATAAATGGCAGCGCCAGACAGAGCGACCAATACCAGTCCCAGATAGAGATAAAGAGAATTTGTTTCCTCAACCTGTAAAGTTGGGTCCAGTCCTTCTTCGAGTTCCTGCTCTCGCGAAGCAAAGAGCGCCCCATCCTCGATCTGTAATGCTCCCTGGGGACCCAACTGGTCTGTTTCGGATGGGTCGCGCGGAGGCAGCGGCCGGTTCAGAAGAGGCTGGCTGCCGGTCGGTTCGAATTCCACCCAGCCTATGCCCGGGAAATAGACTTCGGGCCAGGCATGCGCATGCAGTCTGCGGACGGTGTAATTGTTCCCCTCCCGTTCACCCTGGGCAAATCCAACCGCCATACGGGCCGGGATCCCCAGCGATCGCAGCATCAGAATCTCTGCAGAAGCGTAATAAACGCAATAGCCCTGCTTATGTTCGAACAATATCCATTCGAGTGTATCCCTGTTGCGCGGTGGATTCGGAACCGTTGCGGCGTAATCAATATTGGTGCGCAGGTACTGTGTGATCGCGACCGTTTTATCGTATGGAGTCTCTGCATCGGCGGTGATCTCTTCGGCAAGCTGCTCGATGCGCGGAGAAAAGTTATCTGGAAGCTGCAGGTACTTATTTTTGACCCAATCGGGATACTCTGAACCTGCCTCACGCAGCTGACCCGTATTCGGGTTGACCAGGACTGCTTCAACCTGATACGTTTCCCCGGACTTCAGCGAAGGATAGGCGTGCCAGGCGATCATATCCCCACCCGTGTCTGTTGGCAGGCTGAAGGTGATGCCGGCGCGGCTGATCCAAACCGGCTGCGAGGGTGAATATAGCAGTGAAAAGGTCGAGTCGCCGGTGTTGAAGATAAACCGGGCTGGCGCTGTCTCCTGTATGGCCACCTTGAACGGATTCAGGGTCGAAGGCGAATACTCCTCCCGCTCTGTCCCTGTTGTGAACCACTCTCCTTTGCTGAAGTAGTCATACGTACGGCCGCGCCAGTAATAACGTGGAGGCCCCTCTGTCACCGGAAGGTCTGGCGCTTCCACTTCGAACATGACAACGTTGGAAAGAGGGAAGCCGCGGCCCAGGGCAAGCTCTGAGCCAAAAAACTCACCGCGCTTTCCGCCGCTGGGAGATTCCAGTGCGCTGACCGCGTTTTCCATTTTATCGGTAAAGTTTTGCCAGGGCTGGGTCAGTTTATCCCATGTCTTCACGGCAGATTTCCAGGACGATAGTGTGGCAGGTACCGTCCATGAGACCAGGATGACCAAAGCCGCTGCGACCGCCATGCTGCTTGTCAACTCAATGTTATTATCCG
>DATFET010000273.1:0-2971 GCA_035250835.1 Anaerolineales bacterium | reverse complement strand
TTCTCCTGATGGACGAGCCATTGAGCAATCTGGACGCCCTGCTGCGGCTGGAGATGCGCGCCGAACTCAAGAGGTTGCTGCGTGAGATCAAGGCGACGACGCTCTATGTTACTCACGACCAGATCGAAGCGTTGAGCATGGGAGACCGCATCGCAGTCATGAAATCCGGAGTGATCCAACAATATGATCGACCGGATATCGTCTATGACAAGCCGGTCAACCAATTCGTAGGCAGTTTTATCGGCACTCCGCCGATGAATTTCTTGGAGGGTCAAATTCGACGCCAGGATGGAGGTATAGAGGTGTGCGTCGGCGATTTTAACCTGGTCGCGGTTCAGGATATGCAGCCGGTCCTGAGTTCCCTGGATGAAAAGCGCATCCTGATCGGCATTCGAGCGGAGAATATGGAGACTCTCAAGTCGGCCGCTGCAGATGCCCTGCAGGTACAGGTGCTGGTGGTGGAACCTTTAGGATCACAAAACCTGCTGACGATTAAAATCGGGGAAGACATTGTGAAGGTAGCCACCCATCCATCGTTCGAGATCCAGCCCGGAATGAATGTGTGGTTGCGCTTCCCGGCAGACAAGATTCGCTGGGTAGATCGCAATAGCGGGCGGGTACTGTACGCGAACCAGTGAATTGAATCGCCGGTTTGATCGACAGCTTAATGGACCGGCGACGAAGCTCACTTGATGCATAAAGAAAATGGCTAGGCGATTGGATAATCCTCGGGATCTATCGCTCAGAGCGATGAATGTCCTTCGCGAGAATGACAGCGGGATGTACATCAAGCCAGGACCGAAACAATACCCTCATCAATGGAACTGGGATTCGGCACTCATTGCCCTGGGGTTGTCCCATTTTGACCTGCCGCGCGCACTCCTGGAAATCCGCTCGCTGCTCACCGGGCAGTGGAAGGATGGGATGCTGCCCCATGTAGTCTATCACGGCATTAAGTCAGACTACTTTCCCAACCCGAATTTCTGGCAAATCCATTCCAGCCCGTATGCCCCGAGCGTGGCGACTTCGGGAATCACCCAGCCCCCGCTGCTTGCCACTATCCTGCGGATTATCCATAACCGCACCCCTCTACTAAGCTTCCTGCAAGAAATTTACCCATCCCTCCTGGCCTGGCACCGATGGCTGCACACGGCTCGAGACGCGGATGGCAGCGGGCTGGTCTGCATCATCCACCCCTGGGAGTCCGGGACAGATGACTCCCCGCGTTGGCTGGAAGTGCTGGAAAAGGTATCCGCAGAAGAGCTGCCTGCTTTCCGGCGAGGGGATATAAAATACGTCGCGCAATCTGAACGTCCCCACCAATCCGATTATGCTCGTTTCATTTACCTGATTGATCTATTCAGGCGCAATGCCTATCAAGCAGAAGCCCTTCTGGAACGATCGCCGTTTCTGGTGCAGGACGTTCTTTTCAACTCGATTTTGTACCGCGCAGACAGAGACCTGCGCGCCCTGGCTGTCGAGTTGGGTGAACCGACCACAGATCTGGACACCTGGCTCGTCAGAATGCAGGCAGGGTTTAACAATCGCTTTTGGGATAGGCAGCGCCATCTCTACCTGGATTACGACCTGCGCCAGGGCGAGAGTATTCGCGTCAATACTGCGGCTACCTTCATGCCCTTATTCGCTGGAGCAGCCAGCCCGGAACAGGCGCAACGCCTGGTGGAAGAGCATTTGCTCGATCCCCAGGAATATGCCCCTGGCGTCGATCTTCGTTATTGGGTCACTACCACTTGCCGGAGTGAACCCGCCTGGGAGGCCCGTCGTTATTGGCGAGGGCCGGTATGGATCGTAATGAATTGGTTATTGGCTGAAGGTTTGCGAGCCTATAAGTATGATGACTTAGCCCAGACGATCACCGATCATTCATTAAAATTGATGGATGGGGCTGGCTTCCGTGAATACTATGATCCACTCGAAGGCGTTGGCTGCGGGTCCGAGCAGTTTTCATGGTCAGCCGCGCTGGCAATCGAAATCGAAGCGAAGCCAAAGACTGTGGAATATCCATAGCCGGAACACTGGCAATCCACTTTTGTTAAAGTTACAATAACCAGGATGCGAAAAGGTCGAAACACCAAGACATCCACCTTCGGCAGCAGCCGCAGGGAAGGGCATGATTCGACCTATTTTTATTCAGGCCGCCTCTACCGGGATGCTCCCGACGCCGGCGACGTCCCCGAGCCCGAGGTGGAGATCGGGGACCAGAACCTGGACCGAATCTTCGATTCCAGTTCTGAGGACATGCACCTTCTGCCCGATAATTCGATCCACCTGATGGTGACATCCCCGCCCTACAATGTCCGTAAAGATTACGACAAAGACCTGACGCTTGACGAACACCTCGACCTGCTCTCCCGAGTTTTCCGAGAAACTTATCGCGTTCTAGTGCCCGGAGGCAGGGCCTGCGTCAACGTAGCCAACGTCGGCCGCAAGCCGTACTTCCCGATGTCCTCCTTCATCTCTGTCCTGATGATCGAGATCGGCTATCTCATGCGCGGCGAAATCATCTGGGACAAGGCAGCAAGCGTTGGCGCTTCAACGGCCTGGGGCAGTTGGACATCGGCTACGAATCCCACACTGCGGGACGTCCATGAATACATCCTTGTCTTTTCAAAAGGCAGCTACAGGCGGGAGAGCCGCGGGAAAGCGTCCACGATCAGCAGAGATGAATTCCTCGAGTACACCAGATCGATCTGGTCCTTCCCGACGGCCAGCGCCCAACAAGTCGGACATCCAGCGCCCTTCCCGCTGGAACTGCCTTATCGCCTGATCCAGCTTTACTCGTTCGAGAACGATATCGTCCTGGACCCCTTCATGGGGAGCGGGACGACGGCCATGGCTGCCCTCAACAGCCGGCGCAGATACGTCGGTTATGAGGTGGTGCCTGAGTATTTACAGATCGCCCAGGAGCGAATCGAATCATACAGGGAACCCAGAGGGACATGACTTCAAC
>DATFET010000219.1:0-18058 GCA_035250835.1 Anaerolineales bacterium | reverse complement strand
TGTACCAATTGAGGTGGTTTGGCAGTACCGAAAATCTTATTACCAAATAATGCAAGAAGTGATTTTGTGCCATCTGTTGAGGTGCCTACATCATTTAGCATATTACTTGGCACAGAAAAGGTCACTTGTCCAGCACGAATTTTCCTATATACTGTAATATCTCCTGTTACGTCATCTTGTACAAAATCCAAATCATTATCTTTAAGCATTTTCATGGCGTTCTCTTTACTACAACGCCAATTGCCATCAGAACCATCAGGACGTTTGGGGTAGGCGTCCTTTCCGAAAGGAGTCGGTATTGGATAATACAAATTTGGTCTATCTTCGCGGCGATCATGTTGTCCACCCCATTGGCGCAATAGCTCACGATTATATTCTCCCTTTGTGTCCTTAAATCTACCGCCTTCTATTATCTTCCGCATTGGTTTGATGGCAATTCTCGCTTTATCTTTGGCGGCACTCTCAATGTGTTCATGCGCTATTTGAAACATGGAAGCAGTCAAACTTTTTCCGGCTCGGCTTGTCCATATAAACGGTACTACATAGTTTTCAGGCTCGAAAACTTCTTCCATCAGCAAGCGCAAACTGGACTGCTCGTTTTCATCTATATTGACAAAAATCATTCCTGATGAATTTAGCAATTGTCTAGCGGGAAGCAATCGATTTTCTATCATTGCCAGCCAGCTCGCATGGCGAAATTTGTCTTTGTAAAGAAACTCATCCCCGCCAGTGTTGTAAGGAGGATCGATGTAAATTGCCTTTACTCTATCTTGGAATTTGGGAAGTATTGTGTTGAGCGCCTGATAATTCTCGCTGTGGATCAACCAGCCATCCAATGCAGCATCCAGGCCCTGCCCTGAGCCTGTCGAAGGGTCATCGAACAGCGCAAGGATATCAAGTTCAAGATCTTTGAAATACCTGGTATCCAACGGCAAATATTGGTACTGCGGGTACAGCGGGTCGCCCACCAGGTCTCTCTCCAGCGCCATCTCTGGCTTGAATTTTCTGTCCACCATGCCCAGGTCGATCCATTCGGCGATCTGGTCCTTCATGCCTTTGTGGTTGAAGAGTTTCTCCAGGATGTCATTGCGAGGGGCGCTATCCCCCGAAGCAATCTCCTCGCCTTTCGCTTTACCCCGTTTCGCAGGGGATTGCTTCGTCACTTCGTTCCTCGCAATGACATGGTCTACTGTAATGATGTAATGGCTATTCAGCACAAACTTGGGCTTGTTCCAGACCCGTACCAGCTCATCTTCGAACTGGGCGATGAAGTCAATGATCCTGTAGGCGATCTCCCTGATGGCCTGCAATTGCTGTAAACGGGTTTCATTGAAGACGCTCTCCCCCTTGAATAAGTACTGGTACATCCACAGGTCGAACTGTTCGCACAGGAACGCCCTGGCATTCTTGTTGATGAAGTAATCCACTTCGCTTTGCTTCTCGAAGACGCGGAAGGCTTTTTCAAGCGTCTCTTCATTCAGGGTCACGCCTTTGGCTTTCACAGCTTTGAGAATGTCATCCACCTTTGTCTTGCGTCCTTTTTCGGAATATCCAACCGTGAGAGATGTTTTGCCATCCCGAAAGGATTTGAAGGTATAGGTCAACTCGCGCTTTTCGTTGGCGCGCTTGAGTTCCATGCCTGAAACGTCGAAGAAGAACTTTCCACCGTCAGGTGGGTCCACTTCCACGTCCATGCTGTTGAACAGACGATCGGTCTTCACGTAATACAGCATGTGCGTCTTCCAGAACAGCATCACATCCCGGTCGTCAGTGTAGACCTTCTCATAAATATTGTGGTGCTGGGCAGTATTGCGGAAATAAATACTTCCGCTCTCGCTAAAGTAATGCTGGAAGAAATCATACAGCTTATCGAACAACTCTTCCCGGAAACCCTTCTCGAAGGGCTTGCAGGCAGCATCGATATCTTTCATAAGCTGGGGAAAGACGCCTTTTTCAAAATAACTGGCTTTGATCTTCATCAGGTTGATATAGCCTGATTCCCCCTCCACCTTTGCGCCGATGAAGATGGATTTGAGTGCATCCACAAATTGCTGCTCGTAGGTCATGCGCTGCTCCGTAAGAATGATGCCATGATTGTATCAAATCCCCACATGTATTGCCCAAGTAGTTATCGAAAACTGCTTTAAATAAGCTTGCTCCAGGCGGCGTCCCCGCCGCCGTCTCGAAGAGCCGCGAAGCGGTGGACGGCGGCTTGAGCACATATGGTTATTAAGGGACTTTCCGGAGTCTACTTAAAAGCATAAAAGGTTTTAAAAAAACGGCTCGACCTCGCCGAGTGCGGGTCAAGCCGTCCTGTATCAAGGCAGGGAATGTGGGGATCAGTTTACTGAGGGCGCTGTTTCCAGCTCAATCAGGTCGCCCGGGTTATCGGCGTTCCAGCGCTCAGCAATCTCCTGGGAGGTCCTGCCGATGTTCTCGCTGTTGTTGATCACACCCTTGAATTCACCCGGGATATTGAGCTGCGAGATGATGCGCCTATCCACACGCACACTCACACTGAAGTTGCCCTCCAGGTCAATAATGGGGGTGAAGATGGCGATGCCGGTATGGACAGGACGTCCTTCTTTCAAAAAGTCGATCAGGGTTTCCACTTCGCTTTCCTGCACGTTCTTGACCACACCCGACGAGAGGGTCGTGCGCCTGGTGATCATCTTCATAAAACTCGGCGGGTCGACGGGTTTGGTCAAATCGATCTTGGGTCCGTAGGCTGCAACAGCCTGTATTAATCGGGCCATTTTTTTCCTTTCCTCCCCGGAGTTCTTCCCGGAGAAACACGTAAAAGTTTGAGTAGACAATCAGGGGGTCAAAAAGTCAACCTGAGAATTTAAAAAGTCAACCTGGAAATTTAGATTTTCAACCGAGGAATTTAGGAAGTCAACCTGAAAAATCTAATGCGCAACCGAGGAATGTAGAAAGTCAATCTGGGAATCCTCAGGAACTGCCTTTTGACCTTTTTCTGGGCATAGGGGGAGCGATGTTTGCTATGTTGTGACGTTCACCTCCAGGTTTCTCTGCGATGAAGGGAGATCGTGCATCCCTGTCTTACCTGTGACAAATTTTACTAACGAATTGTGGATTCGCAGTTTTCATATTTGAAGGGCATATTTACAATTATGAAAAGTGGTCTCCCCTCTTTATCTATAGAATCAATCACACCAAGCGGGGGAAGGGATGGGTCAAAAAGACGGCTCAACCTTGTGGACGAGCCATTCCACTTGCCCTGAACTGTCTCATTGCTTCTGACATGAAACATTTGACTACAGCGGACTAACGATGGGCATCAGCCGCACCATCTCCTGCTGGTGTTGAGAACTGCTTCGTGAGACCACTGCCCGCACCCCATCTTTAGAACAAGAGTTAAGAGGCTGCCGATGGATAATGTCGCACTCACTGCAAAACGCAGGAAGGGCGAAACTGGCTAGTCTGCTGTAGCAATTTCTGTCTGGTCGCTTTGCGCCTGGACCCCCCGACCAGCCCTCCATGCAAGAACAACGGTCGCTGCGAAGAGCAAGGCTGATGTTATGCTCTGTCCCACCGGAAGAAGGAAGTTGCTCAGAACGAAACCAGTAGTTGTAATTGCATATACCCAACCCGTCCAGCGTGGGAATCGATCGCATCTGGCGATGGCGATCCCGGTAAATATTCCTCCCACGATGAACAACAGGACAAATACGAGGGCGGTAATAAAGAGAGGAGCTGCATACACATTGTTGTAAAAATCGAGCGCATTGTCCTGCCCGGCCAGAAATGCCCGACCCATGGCAGGCTGTGCGAATGCTGCAGCGCCAAATAGCGAGGAGGCGAGTATGTTTGCTGCTACAGTTGCCACCATTCCCGTGATTGCTTTGCCTGCCACCTTCGAGTCCTGCAGGTATAGCATCAATCCGATGACACCGATCGATCCTATCGCAGCGCCCAAAATACTATTAATCAAATGGGAGTATAAGAATTGGCTGGTAGTTACGTAGGCAGCAAAGTCGTCGAAGGCTGTTTGCGGATCTGGCTGATGCGTGAGTGTGCCAAGGAAGAGCATGGCAGCCCATATCGGCAAAGCCCAGAGTGCTCCGCGTGCGAATGTTCTTACCTGGTGTGTCATACTTCTCTCCTCTCGTTTATTTGAAGAAATCCTTTCAACCGGCTTCCAGCTTCGAGTCGTCTAACGGCTGCGAACGAAGTCGGGCAGCACAGCCATATCGTACTGAAAACCCGCTGGGCTGCTGTGCTCTGTACGCCAGTACTACCAATATTTCTCGTTCGAGACGCCTATGCCAACCCCAATACGACTCCAAGGATCAGGAACGTAAAGAACACACTTTGCGCAGAGTGGACGATGACGCCCATCCAGGTGCTGCGAAAGCGCCAGCTCGGAAACGCGTACAGTAAGGCACAGCTAATGACATTCCCCACGATACCCCAGGGCTGGTGAACATGGTAGAAGCCATGGAGCACGCCGTTTGCCACCCAGCTCCACCTGCCAAATACGCCCTCCATCCTGGGAAGCAATACTCCCCGAAAGAGAAACTCCTCTCCCAGGATCGTGTTGAAGACAGCGTTAATTACATACAAGCCAAGAAACCACCAGGCGCCAATGAGCCTATCCAGCATTTCTTGCGATCCGAAGACGGATGCCATGCTATAGCCCGGAGGCTCGGCCAAAAAAGGGAAGATCGATACCCATAAGCCGTTCACGGATGACGCTAATGCAAGATCCCACACGACAATCGCGATCAGGAACGGGATGACCCACAGCCATAACCTGCGGCGGGTTTCACCGGTTTTAGGATCGCGCGGCGTGTTGAGGCGCAGCCTGCGCTTGACCGTCCCCCAATGGAGATCGCCCTCCTCCTGCCGGACGATGATCAGGGAAAGGACAAACAACCAGATCAAACCAATAGTGAGCAACAGGATTCGGGTGACGCCCGCTCCGAGCGGATCCGACTCGAAATCGGGTGACAAAGCAGGGAATACAATCCAACTCAGGACCCCCATCGGGATGGTAGCCAGGGCCCAGATGCCCAGGATCTTGGCGAGGGAATACTGTTCCCCCATTTCAGCGGCTGCATTTGCTCTCGCGATGTTTTCCATCTTTTCCTTCCTTGTGTATCGAAACAACCGGACATCTATGAAATCAAATCCTGCGGGTATTGTGCCGGGAGATTCCTACAAATCTTTCGCTGCATTTTGGAACAACCCGGCAAACGTGGCAGCCCTTGTAAATAGTTTAGAGCACCATGGTCAATCTCCTTATCGGATGAATACTGAACGAACAATCTTGTATGGGCATTAGCACAATATACCTGCAATACGTTGGGCGAACATATTCTTCATTGGAGGCTTAAATGGAAAAAGCCAGAACTATTCAACTGTGCTAGTAATCAATGCATATCTTGATGTACCTAGAGGGTGTGCCCAATTGACTCCTGATTTCTTTATTTCAAACCCTATCAGGACCAATGAAACAGTATAGGTGAATAGAGTACGAAAACTCATTACACAAACTATTTTGGAGTTGTTATAAAATATTTTACAGCCTGGAGAAAAAAAGTCAATATTGTGATTTTTTGTGCAAAGAATTGGAGTATTGTTCTTGCGTTAACCGCATCACCCTTTGCAAGAGATAATATTCTCAGTCTCCCGTATTATCTGGTCGGGTCCATGAAACCGTTCCCACGGTAGCGCTGACAATCCAAAGAGGCGAACCCAAACCCGAACAGGAGTGTTCCATTAAATAGCGGCTGTCCATGGATTTACAGGTATGAACGTCAAAGGGCTGGTCTGGTTAGGAACTCGCACGTCAAATTTCAATGCGATGGTCAATTTATATCGAAATATCCTGGGGCTGGTTGCCATCTCCGAGAACCTTCCCACGGAATTCGGCGGCTCGAGTACTGGACTACCCATTACGCAGGACCTTCCTTATGGAATGGGAACAGCAATTTCCCCGCCGCTCTATATAGTGATCATTCAACTGGTTTTACTCATGCTCGCGCCTCGAAAGGGCCACTGGGGGACGTTCAGAGTCCTGGGTCTTGCCTCTATATGCAGCGATGGACTTGTCCCATTTGATTCCTTTATCCGCTTCCCAGTTCAATGTTACAAATAATGTGATCACCTTCCCTTGGTAGAAAGGAATTGGCTATGATCAACCTCCTGGTGCGATGGTTAATCTTTGTGCATATTTTGGCGGCGCTCACCTTTTATCTTGCGCATGGTACCTCGGCCGCGATGGCGTTCCAGATGCGCAAAGAGACGGATTTCAACCGTATCCGCGCCCTGCTCGACCTGTCCTTGTCGACCACGATCCTCATGGGTGTAGCATTCCTGATCATGGGGCTGACCGGACTGATCCTGCCTTTTATCATCCATCTCTGGGGCAGGGGCTATATCTGGCTGTCCATCGTGTTGATGCTCTTTGTCTTTATCTATATGGCAATGTTCAACGAAACCCACTACAAGGAACTCAGACGATTGGTTGGCCTGCCTTATAGGAAAGGAAACAAATTATTGCCAGCCGAACCACCTTCCAGCGCGGAGGAGGTCGCTGCACTTATAAAAAGGACGAATATGACTGGCCTGGTTGTGGTTGGTTATGTGATCCCGGCGGTTGTTTTGTGGCTAATGATTTTCAAGCCCTTTTGATTCAACGAACAAATCAACAGGCAGTTTCCTAAACGTAGAGACCATGTGCATCGTTGGGAGATGAGGTTTGTTTCTGCTCGTTCCCATCTGGCTAATGTTGTGTAAGCCAGTTCAAATCGATATACCCTCATAGAAAGGACTGCTGCAAATGAGTGAATCCACCAGGCCTATCAAAGCTCTTGGTGAAGTTGTCCTGCGGGTCAGGGACCTGAATGCCATGCAGGAATTCTACGAAAAAGTCGTTGGTCTCGAACTTCTGGAACGATATGAGAACACAATGGTCTTCTTTCGGATTGCTCCTGATCATGAAGGTTACACTCAAAGCCTGGCTTTGTTCGATCAGTCAAGTGAGGCCGACCATCGATCGCGCCGCTATGATGGATTCGATCCTGACAAAAGCACGCTTCATCACATAGCCTTTACAATCTCCTTATCAGATTATGAGGCTGAGAAGGAACGATTGAGAAATCTTGGTTTGGATGTGGAAACGGGCGAACATGCCTGGGTGCATTATCGTTCGCTTTATATCACTGATCCGGACGGGAATGTAGTGGAGTTGGTCTGTTACGGTGCGAGCGTCTTATCGCACGAGGCAATAAACAGATAACATAATACGGTAGTCGCCTTGTGGCGTGGATTGACTTGATCTGACAGTTGGTTGGAGGAAGGAATGACCAATGCGAACTGGGAAAATTATCTTTACTGCCTGGGACGTTCGCCAACTGTGGAATCGTCCATCGGTCGCTATCTGACGATTGGAATTTCCTCCACATTCCCCTTCATGGTCGCCGTCATACCCCACAGCCAGCAATTGCCGCCCTGCTCAGGAATGATCACGTACCACCAGGGATTATTCGGATCATCGTTTTTCCCCAGCACTCCAACTTCCTGGTCTTTGTAGAGGATTGTGATCCTTTCGCCATTTGCCCTGGGTTTGGCACGGCAGTTGGCGCTTTCCACGGTGATCGTCGCGATCCCTGTCACTGTCGAAGGCATGGTGGCTGTAGCAGCAGAGGCTGTCCGACCCGACGGTCCTTCGGGCTCGCGTCCGATGATCTGAGAAAGCGAAGGATCGACCGGAAGGAAACGCGCATACTCGGGCAGTGCTGCAGGCGAAGGAAGGAAGCGGATCAGGCTAAACGCCCCGATCAACACCATCGAGAAGGCAAACACCCAGCGCGCTGCGAGCTGCTCCTTCATGGGTTTGCCCTGTTCCCGCACGCGGACAGGCGCTCCCAGCGCGGCCTCCCGTTTCAGGCTCAACAGGCTATAGACAGGCGCGGCGAGGTACAGACTGCCCTGCCAGATCAGCAGGATGCACAGGCTGAACGTGCGCCAGTTCCGTTCGAAGCCAAATGCCAGCAGGCCCACAAGGATGCAGATCAGACCGATGGCAGTTTCCCACTGCGTCACCTGGATAGCACGCCAGGCCTTCGAGGAGGTTGTCGTCTTGGGCGTGCGCAGGAAAACTCCCTCCCGCTGCATGAGACCCTGGATGCAGGCGAGTGTCACCGTCCAGCCCAGGCTGAAAAAGTTGTACAGGGTCGCTACTGCCATGCCAATGGAAATCCTCAGGCGGTTGCGCAGGACCCAGATAAAGCGCAGGATATGCAGGAACAAAAAGACCGCCGGGATGATCAGAACAGTATCTGTGAGAGGCCGCACTTTTATGGGGCTGGAAAAGATGTTGAAAACCGCACCCATAACGAGGAAGAAAGCAAAGAGCAAATTGAACACATCCGAGAACCAGCCCAGCCCGCCCACAAGATAATAATAACGCTGGGCCATCGTCAGCCTGTTCCCGGGATCCACCCAGTGTGCCCACGGCATGAGCGCCTCCCAGTGTTTTTTGAGGATCTGAATGCCGCCGAAGCACCAGCGGAAGCGCTGCTTCTTCAATCCTTCGAAGTTGATGGGCATCATGCCGCTCCCAAATGCCCGGTTGATGTAAAGCGATTGATACCCTTTCTTCAGGATGCGCAGGCTGGCTTCTGCATCCTCGGTGATGCACCATTCGTCCCAGCCGCCGATCTCCTCCAGCACCGATTTGCGGATCAGGCCCATCGTGCCTGCAAAGATGATGGCATTGCGTTCATTGCGGGAGGGCATCGAGACTTCAAAGAAATACTTGTAACCTCGATAGGTGGATTCTGAGAATATATCTCCCTGATAATCATGATAATCCTGCGGGGTCTGCACGAATGCCACCTGCGGGTCGGCAAAGGCAGGTACGAGCTCAAGCAGGAAGTCCGGGGCGACTTCGTAATCGGCATCGATGATCCCGATGATCTCCGCCCGTGGATCGGTCTGGGTCACGGCGAAGTTCAACGCGCCGGATTTATAACCCGGCCACTGGTCCAGGTGTAAACAGTGAAACCTGGAACCCAGCCTGCGGCAGACATCCTCCAGCGGCCGCCAGGTCTCCTGCAGGGGCGTATTGTTATCCACCACCAGCACTTCGAAGTTGGGATAATTCAAGCCCGCCAGTGACTTGAGTGTCTTTTCCAGCACCTCGATGGGTTCATTATAGGCAGGGACCTGCAGCGATACCATCGGCAAATAACCCGGGATAAGCTCGAGCTTATCCACAAGACGATGCCAGCGAACGCGGCAGATCACATCAAGGCTTTCGTGCATGTGTGCCAGCGCCATCAGCAGGGTGATCGCTTCCAGGAAAAAGAAGATCAGCGCAAAGACGAAGGACAGCGGGTTCAGCGGCGTAAAAGCGGTGAGCAGGAATGTATAGATTACGAACAGTCCCGTGGTAGTCAGAGTCACGGTCCAGGTCACCTGCCCGGGCGCGTTCCAATCCCGCAGGCGGAGGATCCAATACAGTCCGAACCCGAAGACAGCCAATGAAAAACCGAAGATCTCAAGCACTCTGCCAAACGTAAATATGGCAATGAAGTTCCCTGCCAGGATGACACCCGTCAGCCAGAGAAGCGACAAGGATAAATCGCTGCGCCGCAAACGTGGCCCCATGACCAGCATGGCGAAAAGGCTGATGGCAGACCAAAGAGCAGAGAGGTATAAGAGTCGTACAAGCATTTGTTTTATGAAGGATAAAAGCGGATCAGGAGCAGCCAGCTAATGGGAATGGCTGCCAGCCAGACAATCACAGCCAGAAGAAATACAATTAATAATCGAGCCCGTTCTGCCTCTGACGGAGCGGAGGCGTGCAGGCGCAACGCCTGGAATGCTGCAACCGGTGCGAAGAGAACGGCTCCCACACCGCCCAGAAACAAAGCCGCGATCGACAGGGAAAGCCACCGAAAAGCCGGCTGGGTAATCCCTGGCTTCTTTTTGAGATAGGGGATTTCAAATGTCCTGTTCTTGGGGATATTGACCAGCAGTTCACGACCACTCCTGACCTGATAGAACTGCTCGGTTTCATAGACGTACGCTAAAAACGGTTCCTGCTTCAACAAGGTGTGGACAGCAGAACGCAGCTCTTTCTTTGTCTCCTGATCGTCGGGGTCCAGGGAATAAGCCCGGCTCAGGCACATCAGTCGTTCCTCGGTCGAAGGAGCCGTCTGAGAGCGTAGGTACCACGCCATGGGTTCATCCGCTGCAATGGATGTTGCTTTTAGACAGGCTTGATACGCTTGCTCCCGCTTGCCCTGCTCTGCAAATGTCCCCGCTTCCTCCAGCAATTGAGAGATCTCGGTCTGGAGTTTTTTTTCCATATATGATCCTGATAACTTCTATAATGCCTTGCTATGATAAACATGTAAAGCCAGCTTTTGTGCTGATTATAAATCCTTTACCAATCGCATCTCTTTTGATCCCATTGCATTTTGCTGGCTGGACTGATGTTGTAAGATTAGGAAACCTTTGATCAATCGGTTACAAAAATTATCACATTTCTCCAACAAGCGGTAGAATAAGCCAAATACGCCCAAGGAGAACTCAGAGCAGCATGGACACCAATACGTTCTATGCAGTCATGGCAGCTACCTGCTTTACGCTGGTGGGACTGTGGTGGTCGGTAGTGAAGTCCAAGCCCGAATGGCTTGCGGATGGTACGAAGCGGCGCCTGGCTGGAGGCGTTTACGCTTCGTTTTTGATTCCTGCCCTGATGAGCCTGGCAGCCCAGATCGGCGGGACCACATCCTTCGTCTGGCAGCTTGTCTTCATCATCGCAGCCGTCGCGGGGATGATTTTTTCGAGCCGGCTGATCCGATTGACGCGGGCAGCAAACCCCAAAGGTGCGTTCAGCCGCAACTTTTGGGCGGTACCCGTGCTGTACGGCCTGGTGCTGTTCTTTGCGATCTTCCCCGGGCTGGCGAGGATCATTGGGCTTGCACCCCTCCAGCTCGAGGCGCTGCTGCTCTCAGGGTTGATCCTGATCGCCCACATGCTGGCGTGGGAATTCATGACAAATGCGTAACGCGATGCAGTATTGAGGTGCATCTTGCATGATCCATCGAAGTATTTTTTAATTTCAATTTGAGGAGATAAATCATGGCAAATAAGGATGGCATGGAAGGCGAAGTTTACTATCCCTCACAGGCTGTGTCTGACCAGGCGCGTCTCAAGGATTGGGATGCCATGGCAGAAAAGGCACACAAGGACCCGGCAGCATTCTGGGCGCAGGAAGCCGAGGAACTCGAATGGTTTCAGAAGTGGGACAAGGTCCTCGACGATTCGAACAAGCCATTCTTCAAATGGTTTGTGGGTGCGAAGACCAACATCGTCCATAATGCGATCGACCGCCATCTCAAGACGTATCGCAAGAACAAGCTTGCTCTGATCTGGGAGAGCGAGGATGGCAAGCTGCATCAGACGTATTCCTATTACTCCATCAACCGTGAAGTGAGCCGCATGGCCAACATCATCAAGGCCATGGGTGTGACCAAAGGCGACCGCGTCACCATTTACATGGGCCGCGTTCCCGAGATCATGTTCGCCATGCTGGCCTGCGCCAAGATCGGCGCCATCCACTCCGTGGTCTTCGGCGGCTTTTCAGTGGATTCGCTTCAGGGCCGCATCGAGGACAGCCAGTCGAAACTCGTCATGACGATGGACGGCAGCTACAACAACGGCAAGGTGGTCGAGCTCAAGCGCACGGTGGACGAAGCGCTCAAGCGCTGTCCGTCGGTGGAGAATGTGATCGTCGTGAAACGGATCGGCCATGACGTCCCGATGGAAGCGGGTCGCGACCACTGGTATCACGATATGCTTGCCCTCCCCATCGCCAATGGGAAATGTCCCACCGAAGTGATGGATGCCGAGGATCCGCTCTATATCCTGTATACCTCGGGGTCGACCGGGAAACCCAAAGCCATCCTGCACACGCATGGCGGCTATATGGTCGGCACTTATACCACCCTCAAATACGTGTTCGATATCAAGGATGAGGATCGCTGGTGGTGCGCAGCAGACCCCGGCTGGGTGACCGGTCACTCGTATATTGTCTATGGGCCCCTGCTCAACGGTGCAACCTCGTTCATGTTCGAAGGCGGACCGATGTTCCCGTACCCCAACCGCTGGTGGCAGTGTGTCGAGCGTTACGGGATCACGATCCTGTATACGGCTCCCACCGCCATCCGTGGATTGATGCGCTTTGGGGAAGCCTGGCCCAACAAGCACGATCTTTCCTCGCTGAGGCTGCTCGGGTCCGTGGGAGAGCCGATCAACCCCGAAGCCTGGAAGTGGTATTACCGTGTGATCGGCAAGGAGCGCTGCCCGATCATGGATACCTGGTGGCAGACGGAGACTGGCATGTTCATGATCACGCCTACTCCAACGGTGCCGCTCAAGCCCGGCTCGGGGACGCGTCCATTTTTCGGACAGGAAGCCGAGATCGTGGACGAGCAGGGCCAGCCCGTCCCGGATGGGACTGAGGGCTATCTCGTCTTGAAGAATCCCTGGCCAGCAATGCTGCGCACGATCTACGGTGACCCGGACCGCTACGTGAGCCAGTACTGGTCGAAAAACCCGGGCAAGTACACGACCGGCGATTCTGCCAAACGCGACAAGGATGGCTACTTCTGGATCATCGGCCGCGTGGACGATGTGATCAAGGTCAGCGGTCACCGGCTCGGAACTGCGGAAGTGGAATCGGCGCTCGTCAGCCACCCGGCGGTCGCAGAAGCCGCGGCCATCGGATTGCCGCATGAGATCAAAGGACAGGGCATTCACACCTTTGTCCTGCTGCGGGCAGGTTTCTCGTCTTCGCCGGACCTGGCCGAAGAACTGCGTCAGCATGTTGCCACCCATATGGGACCCATTGCTCGGCCCGAGAATGTCACCTTCGTGGATAAACTTCCCAAGACCCGTTCAGGTAAGATCATGCGCCGTGTACTGAAAGCCAGGGCGCAGGGCTTGCCCGAGGGCGATGTGAGTACACTGGAAGAATAGAGATAAGATATTCGATAGTAGAGAACAGAGAGTAGAGATTGCCCTTCGGCGGGAAAGAATCCAGGCCGCGGGGCTTTTATTTCCATTCCACTCTGACCACTTCTCTCCTTCTATTGCAGATGCCAAATCCTCTGGATTACCGATGTATAATTATTCCCAATGAACACCCGGGAAAAAGAACACGAAGCCCAGATCCTCCTATGGCAGGCGAAGAGATACGATGACCTTGTCCGTGAGAATGGCTGGCTGGCTCTGGCGGGACTGAGCTGGCTTAAGGAAGGCAGAAATCTGATCGGGTCGAACCCCTTATGCGAAGTCAACCTGCCCGACAGCGCGCCCACCTTTCTGGGTGTGATCGAAAAGAAAGGCAGGATCGTTCGGTTTCTGAGTGCCGAAGGTGTACGGGTCGAGGTCAACGGCAAACCGACCGGAAAAACAATCCTGAAGTCCAATCAGGATCCTCATCCCAGTTTTATCACCTGGAACAAGGTCCGCATGGTGCTGCACGAGCATGGGGACAGATACGCCATCCGCGTCTGGGATAACTCGCGCACGGAGCGGTTCACACTGCCATTATTGAGGTGGTTTCCGATCAACAAAAATTTACGCTTCAATGCCCGCTATACAGCTTATTCCGAGCCCAAAATAACCGGCCAGGCTGATTCATTTGGCGAGATCGTTGAAGACCACCTGGATGGCTATCTGAGTTTCACGTTCGATGGCAGGAAATATCAGCTCGACGTTACCAAAACAAAAGCGGGGAAACTCTTTCTTAAGTTCAAAGATCTGACCAGCAGCCGCGAGACCTACCCTCCGAGCCGATACCTGTACACCGAACCGGTTGTGAGCGGAAAAGTCATCCTGGATTTCAATTATGCGTACAGTCCGCCGTGTGCGTATACGCCATACGCCACCTGTATTTTTGCCCCGCCGCAGAACCACCTTCCCTTCCGGGTAGAGGCCGGGGAAATTTACAGAGGCTAAACTTCTTTCGGTCTTGTGAAGGAAACAGTGTTAGGCCACACCGAGCGTACGTAACAAACCTGTAAATTCTCAATTTCACTGCTCAGTTATAATCGCAATCATGTCCAACGAAGACTACATCCAGGGTGTACTGAAATGGCGGCAGGAAGTGGATGCGAACCTGCGCCGCGAAAATGGCTGGCTGGCATTAGCCGGGTTATACTGGCTTCGCAAAGGCACCAACCTGATCGGGTCAGATCCCCAGGCAGACATCATCCTGCCCAAACGCGCACCCAGGCATCTTGGCACATTCGAATACGATGGTGATAATGTTCGCTTGAATGTCGAGGATAATACGCGTGTGGAAGTCAATGGGACGGAAGCACAGAGCGTATTGCTCGATGCCGACCAGGAGGATGTGCCCAGTTTCATTACGGTTGACGATATCCGCATGGTGGTTGTCCGCCGTGCAAAGGGAGTGGGGATCCGCATTTGGGATAACGCGCGCGAGGAACGCCGCACCTTTCCCAGCCGGGAGTGGTATCCCATTAAAGAAGCTTTCCGTCTCCCTGCAACATATATCCGTTATGAAATACCCAAAATCGTGAAGATGCCCGATATCCTCGGCGCGATCCTCGACGAACCCATGCAGGGCTATGTCGAATTCCAGCTGGATGGCAGGAAACACGAGTTGATGGTCGAGGAACTGCCAGACCGCCGCCTCTTCGTCCAGTTTATGGACAAGACCAACGGTCATCCAACCTATCCCTCGGGGCGCTATCACTACACCGAACCGCACGAAAATGGTAAAGTGACTATAGACTTCAACAAAGCGTACAGCCCGCCCTGCGCATTCACCGATTACGCTACCTGTACCTTCCCACCCCAGGAGAATCACCTGGATGTGGCCATCGAAGCGGGAGAGATCTTCCCAGGATATGAATAGTAAACAAAAAGCCGACACCTTTGAAGCGTCGGCTTTTTTATTGATTCATTGCTCTAGATAAACAGGTTCGTGAAGAAATCGGGCACGAAGAATCCACCGATCCCGTATACCCATTTCAACACACAGCAAGCGATAAAGATGGCAACTCCCAGGCTAATCATCAGGTAATCGCGCAGGGCATAATGCAGCTCCTTTAGCCAGGTGCGGGAGGTGGTTCCAAAGGCGCGCAGATCCATCGCGTCGATGACTTCCTCTCCCGTCACTGTGGACTGCATGGTCACCGGGATGATCAGCGGTGCCAGTTTTTGAAGCCGCGCGACCAGCCCGCCGTTCAGCTTATCGATCTCGAAACCCCTGGCACGCTGGGCATCCAGCGTAATGGAGAAGTCGCGCGAAAAGGTTGGCAGGAAGCGGAATGCAAGATCCATCGTGAAGGAGATCTTGTCAGAGACACCCATGCGCTTGAACGTTGTGCCATAAATATTTGGGTTGAGTGTATAAGGGAACGGAAGGGCAAGCATGGCCATCGTCAGCATGCGCGCGATCTGATTAATGGCAAACCAGATTTTAGCAATTGTGATCGGCTTTTCCCATCCCAGAATTGAGATCACGTAGACAACCGGAGAAGGATAGCTGGTCACCGATCCAGGACCGCCCCGTCCAAAAAGGATTGCATTAATGCCCACAATGAAGACCACCAGAATGAGAATGTACATCCAGGCCCGCCGAACATCCTTCCACGGGATCCTTGCCATCAGGTACAGGGTCAGCGAAAGCAGGAACAGTGAAAAGATGATGCGGTAATCCCAGATCTCAGGGACAGTCAATGCAAGGACAATGCACGCCATGAAGATAAATCGGGTGCGGGGATCCAGACGCTGGATGAATGTATCCCGCGGGCGGTACTTCCAGGTGACCAGCATGGATTCAGCGGCCTCTTCGTGCAGCGACTCCTGCGAAAGCGATCATGAGAATGGGAAGCAGGATGACCGTGGCTACAAAATTGCCCAGGAAGGCAGGGAGAAAATATCCGATGACGGCGGTGTACAAGTCGATGCCGCTCATGAACATTTCCGTCAGCGATGCGAACAACATACCGACCGCAATGCCCAGCGTCCCCCATCCGATCGCCTTGAAAATATCGGAACGCGCCCGGAAATCATGGATCTGGACCATAACCAGTCCGGCAACCAGGCCCATTAAACCGTTGCCCACGCTCCAGTTCCAATACAGACCCCAGCCCGTAAGCAGGTCACCCAGTGTGTTGCCAATCAGTCCGGCCAGCAGGCCGACCCACGGGCCATAGGCCACAGCAAAGAAGATCAGCACTGCAACGGCGGGGCGGAAAGTCACATTCCCGGCTGCAGGGAGCGGGAAGATATTGGTCGCCCAGGAGAACACTCCATAGAGTGCTGCACCGATAGCTCCGTAGACTACCTGGCGTGTACCGAACTCCCATGTTCTGCCCCTGTCATCCATAGTGGTAGATAGGTTACTCATTTCTTCACTCCTTTTCTAAATCTTGATTAAAGGGCTGACCCAATTCTGATAACCCTCTACCGGGGTTTCCGTTTCACAAATAAGCAGCCAGTTTCTGGGCTGTGAGGAATTGTCCCGTACGTGGAAGAAGTTCCAGGTTGAGGCGGAGGAGCGAAGTCGGGCGGATACGGTAGCGCGTCAGCAGATCGAAATCCCTGAGGATATCCTGCGGGCGGCCATCCGCCACAATGTGCCTATCGCCCAGCAGGAGCACACGGTTGGCATAGGTCACCGCAAGATCGAGGTCGTGGGTGATAAAAAGCGTTGCTGCAAAATTCGAAGCCACCAGCGATTTTGCACCGTCCGCGGCGGGACGGCACATCGCATCCATAAAATGGGTGTAGTTGGCGTAATCCTGCCCGGCGGTCGGTTCGTCCATGATCATGATCTTCGACTGCATGGCGAGCACCGCCGCGATCGTCGTGCGCTTTTGCTGCCCGAAGGAAAGTCCGAGCGGGGGATATTCTTCAAGCCCGTTCAGATTTACTGTGGATACACTTTCAGTCACTGTTTTTTGCACCAACTCTTTTTTGAAATCCAGGTTTTGGGGACCAAACTCCAGTTCTTCGCGGACCGTGGGAGCAAACAACATGTGGGTAGGGCTTTGGAACACGTACCCGAGGGTACGGGCGATCTGAGCCACGCTCATGCTGCGAGTATCACCTCCTTCGATCAGGACACGTCCACTCGTAGGCTTGAGCAAGCCAATCGCATGTTTGACAAGGGTGGATTTCCCTGAGCCGTTCGGACCCAGCACCGCGATCAGATCTCCGCGCTGGATCTGGAGATTGACATTCTGCAGGATATAGGGTGTTTCGTCGCTATAGCGGAAATCCACATTTTCGAAGACGACGAGCGGCTCGCCTCCTTCTGGACCTTCGCCAGGTTCCGTTTTTTCAGGTTTCTCCCCCATCTGCTGGACCCGTTTTACGATCCATTCGGCAGGCAGTTTCACTTCGTTGTGATCGATCTCCACCGGCAGGTCATCGATCGAACCGAGATATTTCACCTCACCCGCTTCCATGTATAGAAACCGCTCTGGCTTTGCAAAGATCGCATCCTCCACGCGATGTTCGATCAGCACGATGGTCTTACCTTCATCTGCGAGGCTGCGGAACACCTCCAGCGCCTCGTGCGCCGATGCAGGATCGAGCGACGCCAGCGGCTCATCCAGTAATAAGATGGATGGATTCATCGCCAGTAATCCCGCCAGTGCAACCTTTTGTTTTTCACCGCCCGAAAGATTGAACGTTTCACGATCGCGTAAATACTCGATCTTCAACCGTGTCAATGCCCCATCGACCCGTTCCACGATCTTATGACGCGGCAAGCCCAGGTTTTCCGGCCCGAATGCAATTTCATTGAAGACGCTGCTCGCAACGATCTGTCGTTCGGGGTCCTGCAGCAATGTGCCTACGGTTTGCGCTGTTTCAGAAATGTGCATTTCGGCAACATCCCTGCCTTGGAGCAGGACCCTGCCATCTCTCCTCCCACGGTACGAGCGTGGGATCAGCCCGTTGATACAGCGCGCCAGGGTTGTCTTGCCGCAGCCACTGGAGCCTGCGATCAGGAGCATCTCCCCGCGTT
>DATFET010000217.1:0-7309 GCA_035250835.1 Anaerolineales bacterium | reverse complement strand
GAAGCCCTCTCATCTCCCAGAACATCCGTCTGTCGGAATTGGCACCTTTTCAGCGTTTGTCTAATGATGACTTTTTTGCTGGCAGGTTGTCGAGGCATCGCAGGGCCGTTCCCTCCGCCTCTCTGGATAAGAGCGCCTTGTGGGGCTATTGAATTGTGCCGGCATAATATCATAGGGAGCATGGAAAGTCAATTATGCAGCGCTCGCGAAGCGTAATGATAACGAAATTAATGTGTACGTCCGAATAAAATATAATCAACCTGCTCAGCAAGAATGTCAATGTCGAAGAAGAGGTGGAATCATTCCTGAAAGAGTCAAGGTAATGTATGTCGGAGAAACTGGGACGCGCCCCGAAAGTACTGGTCGTCAGTAATCAGCAGACTACAGGTCCGCTGTGGGTTTTTAGTCTCCAGCAGCAGCAGTTGAACGTCCTGCTCGAGGCGGATCCGACGCGCACGCTCCAGCGCAGCGAGATCGAGACGCCGGACCT
Source organism: Anaerolineales bacterium (assembly GCA_035250835.1). Classification (GTDB taxonomy): domain Bacteria; phylum Chloroflexota; class Anaerolineae; order Anaerolineales; family Villigracilaceae; genus Defluviilinea. The sequence continues at coordinate 6,819 of DATFET010000217.1, read as the reverse complement.
GATCATTCTGGATATCCACTTCCCCGAGACAGAAACACTTGAGCTGATCCGCAGCCTGCGGTCGGAGATGCTGACGCCGATCCTGCTGCTCACCCCGGTCCGTTCTGAGGAATATGTGATCGAAACTTATAAGGCCGGCGTGGATGACTGCATGATCAAGCCGGTCAGCCCATCGCTGTTCCAGGCGAAGGTCAGGGTCTTGTTGAGGCGATTCGGAAGTTTTGCAGCAGACGAGATGAGGCCGCTCAAAGTGGGGACTCTGCAGCTCTTCCCGACTGAGCGGATGGTCATGCTGCGGAACGGCGGGGTCATCCAGCTCACGAACCTGGAACTGCGCCTGCTATATTATTTGATGAACCGTCCGGGACAAATTGTCTCGACGGAGGAATTGAATCAAAGGGTGTGGGGGTACACTGCCGAAGCGGACAACACCATGCTCAAGAATGTGGTCTATCGCCTGCGACGCAAGATCGAAGCCGATCCGTCCAACCCGATCATCGTCCAGACCGTGGTCGGAGTGGGATACAAACTGGCCGCGGAATAAACTTAGATTCGTTCCGAGTTGACCTAGTGCAGCAGCTGGATGAGGGTGGACGAGCCGAGTAGATATTTTCCCCTATTTTGAGACCCAAACGCTCGATTTTGCGACTGCTCACGATTGAAGTGAAACTATTTTGTGACCTTCCTCCTGTAACGTACAACTATGCAAGGCGTCTTGATTACGACTTGCCAAAGAGCAAAGAGCGACACGGGTGCACCTTTTGAGAGGAGCAATATCATGAATGCAAAAAAGTTCAATAAAAATGTGTATATCAAAAGGTTCAAAGGCTATTCCAACAGCCATATGTTACAGATGGCGATTATCTTCACGTTTATTTTCATTGCCACAATCATCAGCATCTGGCTGCCCATATACTTCGGAACCCTGTCCATGAACGGATTTTGAGTCATCGAGGAGGTGACTTGTGGTCCGTGCCTGAACTGTCATATAAGATTGGGGGAAAAAACTGGAAACAATCTGCGCCGCCCCAGGGCGGCGCAGATTGTTTAATTTTAGCGATGACACAACTGTTGTTACTCCGCCTCTATGCAGCGGAACCCAATGCGCGGGGAGAAGTCGCCGAGATAAGCGCTCGAAGCTGGATGCAGTTCCGGGTTCGAGCCCAGTACTGATGAACGCTTCGGCACACGGATGTTGATCTCCGCGTCACCCAGGCTGCCGCCGCGCACGACGCGTCGCAGGCTGGCGCTGGTCTCAGGTCCCGTTGGATTGAGCGCTTCACCTGTCATGACGTAATAGGTTGCACTGTAATAATCGTTTGTCCATTCCGCGACATTGCCTGCCAGATCCAGCACTCCAAATGGACTTGCTCCAAGCGGATATGTGCCGACTCGCGAAGTGTCTCCCACGATCATGTTGTAATTGGCGCGCAGGCCGTCTGCCTTGTCTTCTCCCCAGGGGAAAGTGCGCCAGTCATCGCCGCGGGCAGCGCGCTCCCATTCGGCTTCACTGGGCAGATGTCTTCCCGCCCACTCGCAATAGGACTTTGCCTGTCCCCACGTCACGTATACGACGGGGTAATCCTTGAACTCTGAGTTGTTGAAATACTCCGTACGTCGGGACGATTTGAAGTTTTGCGGAGGTGTGCAGGAACCGGCCTGGATGCACAACTGGTACATGGCGTTGGTCACCTCGAGTTGGTCCATCCAGAAGGCGTCGAGCGTGACCTCGTGGGCGGGCAGCTCATCGGGAGCCGAGCGGACGTCCATGCCGCCCATGTGGAAGGTCCCGGCTGGGATGAAGACCTGCGGCATCCCGTCGATCGGGGAGGTGCGTAGATTGGGCGCAAGTTCTGATGTTGCTTCGATGGGCGTGACCGTGCTCACAATCACATCAGCTGTGGCAGAGGGAATCACGATCGTTGGAGTGCTCGTGGGAGCAGGCGTTGAAGTGGGTTCTGCAACAGGGGTTGCTCTCCCTCCACAAGCCGCGAGAAGCGCAATGAGGATGAGGGTTAGGATGTTTTTTTTCATGAGTCTCATATATGGAGTGCAGGAGCTCGCTCCTGCTGTGCCTAGCGGCAGCCGCTTGACCCCATATTTTACGGCGTTGCACCTACGAACGAAAGAGCGTACAGTGCGTCTTCATAGCCCGGGTGGATTGACAATGCCCTGCGCCAGTCCTCAACTGCCCCATTGGTATCGCCCTGGCGGTAGAGCGCCCATCCATGCCAGAGCCAGGCCTCCTCAGACATATCCGTTCGCTGCAGGGCGTAATCGGTCAGCGCAAGCAGATCATCGGTGCGGTTCGCCTGAAAGTTGGCGATGAACGGACCAAACTGGTAACGGAACATGCGCTGGGGCAGTCCCAGTTCGCGTGCCTTGTCGTACGCCGCGTTCGCTGCCTCGTATCGTCCAAAGTATACGAGGTTGCTGCCCACGTTGAACCAGGCAAACGCGTCAGATGGGTCTTCCACGGTGGCGGCTTCGGCGGCAGCCAGCGCGTCGAGGCGGTTCAAGCCGGCATCCCAGTCCGAGCCGAGAAGTGACTGGACTTCAGCTTCCTTTTCAGGCAGATACACAACCATATACACGTTATTGAACGGTTTCCATTCCGATTCGATCTGTTCATAGGGTATCTGTTTATCCGGTCCGCGATAGGGGTCCTGGGCAGTGAAGGTCTGGGTCGCGTCGTCGTACCCATTCAGGAGCAGATAATGCGCGGCCCACAGATCGTCGTCGGGCCAGCCGGTGTCGTCGGGGTTAAGGGAGGTAGTCCCTTCGATGATGACCGGATAACCCGCGGCGATCAGCCGTTTGAGCGTGTCCATGTCGCCGCCGACCCGGTACTCAAGCCGCAGCCAGCCGGCGAAATTATGAACCCAGTAGGCCATTTCCTCGGGGTTGACGTTACGGTCACCGTTGACGGGTTTGATCACATCCGAAATGGTCTTCTGGTCGCCGGCCCAGCCATAGTAATGGAGCAGCATTGAGAGCGCGGCGGGACCACAGTTGTTGGGGGTTTGCTTTTCGTATGGGGGAGAGGCAAGCTTAGCCTGAGGTGGAGGCGGTGCAAGCGTTGGCGTGACCGGAACGGCCGTTGCAACGAACTGCGCGGCTCGTGTGCCTACACTCGTCGGGCTGGGGCTTGGACTCAAAGCGATCGTTGTCGTTGGCTGCGGGGTGCTCGGAATGGCAGTTGGCACGCTGCCAACTGGGTTCACCACATTCCTTGCATAAATCCTTGCAACTTCAAACCGCCATGCCAGGCGGCTATTAATGGCTGGGACCTGAGACAGGGCAAGCATGAGGAGCCCTGCTCCGGTCAGCAGAAACAGGATATTTCTCTTGGACATTCTGAAAAGTGTACCAAACCAGGATGAGTCTGAATTAAGGCTTGAGCGCGCTCAACGTACTGTCTTTAGCTGGATTCGGTTTTATGCCTGCCCAAGATATACGAAAACTTCCCTCTGATGATAGCTCTCCAAGACCACGTAGCGGGTGTAGCCGTCCATTAACTGAAAGCCATGCTGGTTGACCAGCAGCGGCGCGATCGAAACGCCGCGCAGCATCGCTGCCTCGCGTTCATCGGCTCGTTCCCGCAGGCTGGCCTGGAATTCCTGCACGCGCCACAGATCGAGGTGGGGATGAATATTCTCGAGCTGAAGGATCGCCAGGGAAAATTCCATTTTGGGGAGAATCTCCATCCATTCGATCGTCCAGTGCTCGTACGGCGCTTCGTTATGGTCACTTTCCCACTCGCGCAGGCTCCATTTCAGGAGGTGGTCCTTAATATCAGCTGGCCGGCTGAGGACGTGATAGGTGAACTCGCCGAGCCGGCGATATTCAAAGTCAGGGAGCAGGCTCAAGTTATTTGTGCCCCAGAAGGGATAAGGCCGCGGCGATGGACGGGTCGGTCTCGAAGGTGAAAGTTTCCCAGTCGGCGAAAGCCTGGATATCCGGCACAATGCCTGTCTCCTCCCAGTTCTCATCCGAGTGGGCTGGGAAGAACGTTTCGGTAGCAAGCCAGACCTGTGAGCCGTCCTCAAACTGATAACGGTTCAACACTTCCACATTGCCGAGGCTGGTCTCGCCGCTGATCTTCGCGTCCCTCGAATCTCTCATGATGCCCGCAAAGATCTCCCCGTAACTGACTGTATCTTCACTGACCAGCACGACCAACGGGACGGTCTGCGAATTCTGGATGGGGTTCGCCTCTACACTCAACGGTCGCGATTCGAAGCGGCTGACGAATTGGCCAAGCCTGCCCGAGGCGAAATAACCCATGATCGGGTTGGCAACATTGCTGCTTCCGCCGCCATTCATGCGAACATCCAGGATCAGCCCATCCAACTGGCCGAATTCGTTCAAAGCTGTCTCGATCTGCGGTGGGATGGTCTCGTCGAAGAACGTAGGGATGAAGAGATAGCCGATCCTCGACCCGTCCGTTGTGGGTACAAGTTGTGATTCGATCTGTAAGTTTCCCTGCAGGGAATGGCGGATTAGCATTACATCGCGCGGCGCCTCTCCTGGAGATTGCACCGTGACGATCACCGCAGAACACTCGGGTCCGCGCAGCCGGTTGAAGTTTTCGTCGATAATTGGCATGCCATCTGCCTGCAGGAGACTGTCATGCGCCTGGATGCCTGCATGTTCTGCTGCCGAGCCGGGGAAGGTGGAGATCACCACCATGTTTCCGCGTTCGGGATTCGGATCTCCATAAACTCCGATGCCCACGTAATTATTCTCGCCTCTCAACTCGGCTTCGGATCTCTCCACATCCAGCGGTGAAAGGAAAAAGGAGTGCTCATCCTCCAGTTCGCCGATCATGTTCTGCATTTCCAAATAGAAGGTCTCCGTATCCAGGCCGGCTTCGATCATGGTTTTATATCTCGATTCGATCTCCCTCCAATCCTTACCATTGAAATCGGGGTAGACATACACCTCCTCCACGATATTTCCTAATTCGCTTAGGATGCGCAGTTGCTCGCCGCTGGAAATTTCGGGATTAGCATCCGACTCCGGAGTCGGCTCGACGATGGCGTCTGGCGCTACGGTCGCGAACGGTGTGGAAGCGCATTGAGGCGGGATAAAAGCCGGTACAAGCGGAACAGGGGAGGCTGTGGGAGATGCAGTGATCGTGGGGGTCACAGTCGCAGTGGGGATCGGGGTCGCCGTCGGTGGGACGATCATCTGCGTGACGTAATTGCATGAAAGCAGGGTCAGGATCAAAAAGCCCAAAAATAGTTTTCTTTTCTTCATAAAGGTCCTGTATTCTTGACATACTCCAACAGCTCTGACAATGGCTTAAGATCACAGACACTGACAGCCAGATTTTTCGTACGTGTGCGGTCGTACTGAAAGACACGTGCCCCCTCACGGATATGCCTGGCGCGCTGGTTGAACTCGCCGCGCGTCAGGTATCCCGCCAGCAGGATGTCCATACCGTAGAGGCAGATATTTCCCCAGTCTGACGGATGAATGATATGCGTTTCCTTCAACTGCGGGCCGTGGATTCCCAGGCGGGCTTTCACGAGCGATTTCGAATGGACATAGGCCAGCGAGAAGAACCTATTATCGACCTGGATCCGAGTCCGCGGTGGGACCTCGATTTCGAGCGACCGTATCCCGCGCCCCGCGTCCTGCCCGCCGATCTCGACAGTCAGACACTCCTCCGACTCGGACTTAAGCACCAGCGTTCCCAGCGGATTCCATTCCATCGGCCTGTTCCAGGAATCGGGCATGACATGTACCAGATAATAAGGCCTATGATTCTGAATGACCTTCTCCACGCCTTCGGGTGAGGAGGCGACCAGAGCCTGAAGAAAGGCAAAGATGTAAATATCCTTGTTCGAATGTCCCTCAGCAGCATTCTGGTCGGAGGATACCAGGGCTGGCGCGTTCAACACAACTTGTGGTTTGCTCTTCATCTCCAGAATCTGCTCGCGATGCGTGATCAGAAATGACTTGATATCACAGCGCCTGCCGCCCAGCGACACATCATAACGGTCCGGTTCGGTGAACGGTGTTGCGCCCATGACATCGAAGGGAATTTCATGCTCCGAAAGATAACGCCGAAATGCCAGTTCCACAACCACCCCGGCTGCGATCCGCCGCAGACGCTCATATGGAGAGCCGCCCATTCGGTTGTATGTATACGGCAGCGAATGGACTGCGTACGCGATCCCACCCTCGGTTAAGTCAGATGTGTAGGGGAGGTGGAGGAAATCGGAAGTGCTGATCATGATAGCAGGGAATCCCGAGGAGAATGCTATTCACAAATATAGCCGCAAAACGTGAGAGTAGACCTTTCGGTTTTGAAGAGTTCTATATGAGGGGGATCCAACGATGAGCCTGCGCAGCAAGGGTTTCTACTTAAATCAGGATTTTCTTTTTCTCTCAAACAATGCTGCCGAAATGACGATCAACAGGAATACAAATATAACCAGTGAAGCCAATGCGTCAGTTGAACCTGTCTGGTATTTTTGATAGAGCGTGATTAATCCTAAGCCGATTGCCGCCAAAATGATAAGAATAGAAAATAAGCTTATGAGAGGATGGACCTGATATTTTTGAAAAATATTAAATTTCCACACGGGTCCATTTCGATCCCATGGTGTGAATCTGTTGTGAGAGTTCCCTGCTTCCCACTGCTGTTGGCTCAGATAATCTTCGGCGGCAGAATTTTTTTTCTTTCTTTTCGCCATTATTCGTTCCTGAACTGCAAACAATAGTGATGGAAGGTGTTGCTGACCCAGGCTGAACCCAGCCCGAACGGTGAGAGACGCTGGTTGTCCTGGACCCAGATTTTCTCATCCT
>DATFET010000205.1:0-3636 GCA_035250835.1 Anaerolineales bacterium | reverse complement strand
GGGTTCAACAGCAGAAGCATCTATTGCCAGCCACTGGCAACCCCGCCGAAAGCAGACGGGGAAGGACCCCCACCCTGCCCTCCCCCATTCAGCTTTCACGAATGGGGGAGGAGAATATAATGTCTATATGGAAATTCGGATTCATGTCCAAGTTGGAATTGCCCCTCCCCCAATTGCGATCTCCAATTGGGGGTACCTAAAGGTATGCTTCGCGAAGGCTTGGGAGGGGGTCTCATGCATAAGCGCACCACACCGAAGATCTTTGGTCGCGCGAAAGAATTGCATCGCAACATGTCCCCGGCAGAGGCAAAGCTCTGGAAGCACTTACGCGCTCATCGGCTGGACGGTGTCCATTTTCGCTACCACACCTGCCCCGGCGGGCGGTGCCGGGGGCATGCCTTTGGTAATTACATCGTAGACTTCTCCCCTGAAGGGAACGATGTGTTCACCACGAAAGAAATTAATCATCGAACTGGATGGACTCCCTTCGGTCGCAGCATTTAGAGCAGCAGGAATATGACGAGGAACGCACAAAGTATCTGGAAGCGCGTGACTATCGAGTTCTGCGGTTCTGGAACCATGACGTAATGAACGATATGGATCTTGTCCTAAAAGAAATTTGGAATGTTCTGATTGAAGGATGATCCGATTAACCTTCAGCTACGGGCTGTCTTCTTCCAATGCCTGCTCCTCGCGGCGGATACGGTCGCGCAAGAGCAGGAGGTTAGTCAGCGCGAACACGGCCGAGGTCAGCCAGGCGGAATGCACCAGCGGCGCGGCCAGGATTTCCAGTTCCACCCCCAGGTAGTTCGGATGGCGTATATAGCGGTAGATGCCGTGCTGCACCGCTGCTTCTGCGGGCACGGTCATGATCCGCGTCGACCAGCGCGGTCCCAGCGTGCGGATGGCAGTCAGTCGCAATGCCTGTCCGGCTGCAAACAGGCTGAGAGCCGATACCGCCAGCCGCGGGCGAAATTTGCGCCGGCCGGCGAAGACTTCCAGGAGCATAGCGATGAACCAGGCAGCGTGCAGGGTTACGATCCATCTATAAGTCTCGGGTGCGTGTTCGCGTCCGCCACCCTGGCGCATCCGCTGCTCGTTACGCCGGCTCAGGCGCAGCTCGAACAGGCGCTGCACGCCCAGGGCAGCGACGAAGCCCAGGAACAGCAGACGCGTTACCACTGCAGCAGCACCAGTTCTGCACAGAAGGCCGGGCCCATCGCCATCAGCAGCCCGCGCTCGCCCGCTTGAGGCTGCAGGCGTTTCATTGTCTTATCCAGGACCATCAGTACCGAGGCCGACGAGATATTACCCGCTTCCGCCAGGCTCTCCCAGCTCAGGGACAGGGCTTCGTCGGGCAGGCCGAGTCCTTCTTCCAGCGCCCGGATCACCCTGGGCCCGCCCGGATGCACCAGCCAGTGGTCGATATCGGCGATGGTCAGGCTGTGCCTACCCAGAAAGGCTTCCATGCTGGGCCTTATCTCAGACTGCGCCAGTTGGGCAATGTCGGCGCTGAGCAGCACTTTGAAGCCGCTGTCTGTCACGTCCCAGCCCATAATGTGCTCCGTCCCCGGGAAGAATTGCGACTGCGAATCGATCACCCGCGGCATGTCCGCTTGCGCCATGGAGTGATCATCGCCCACCATCAGCACCGCCGCGGCTCCGTCACCGAAAAGTCCGCTGGCGACCAGGTTGGCTAGGGACAGGTCATCGCGTTGGATGGTCAGGCTGCACAGCTCGACGGCAAGCAGGATCACGGTCTCACCCGGGTGCCCCTGCAGGTAGTCCGCCGTACGAGCGATGCCCGCCGCGCCGCCCACACAGCCCAACCCAAACAGCGGCAGGCGCTTCATGCGCCGGGAAAACGGGATGCGGTTCATCAGCCGCGCGTCCAGAGCCGGTACAGCGATGCCCGTGCTGGAGATGGTCGTCAACTGGTCGATCTCCTGCGGGCTCATTTGCACCTGGTCCAGCAGGGCGCAAATCGTCTGCTCGCCCAGCTCCAGCGCCGTTTCTATATAGGCGTTATTCCGTTCCTCAAACGTCGTCGGTTCCTTGTAGCGTTCGAGGGGCCAGGCCAGATAGCGGCCTTTCACTTTTACGTTTGCGTAGAACTGCTCCAGGGGTTTCAGAATGGAGGCTCGCTTCTTCTTCCACTCTTCTTGTGCGGCGGTGAGCAGCGTATTTTGGGGGTAGTAATGTTCCGGAAAACCGGTTTTTGTAGAAACGATTACAGACATTCAAATCTCTTTCTGGAATCCTTTGGGTCAGCGCCTGGAATTCCGCGGAGGCGGTCACCCCGTTCATGCTCCGGAATTAAGCGGCTACTTGTAAAGTCGACTTACCCACAAGAGAAGAAAAACCACCCAACAATAGGGGGAAATCCTGCTGCCCTGGTAGAACAGGGATCCTGACTGTTTAACGCTCTTAGCGGGAATTGTGAACGGGCAATTGAGAGTCTCCAGGAGCAGTCTACGAAAACACCTGGATTCGATCCTCCACTCCCGGATGCTCAGCATTCTGAGCAATCGGTCTTCTTCGGAAAGAATCCGGGAAGGTCACCGTGTTTTTCTTTTTGGAGGTAAGCCCCACCCCAAATCCCATAGTAAAATGCTTTATGATCATCCAAAATAATCATGTCGGATTTGGGGGCACCTAAAGGTGTGCTTCGCGAGGGTGTCCCGCCCGGCGGGACGGGTAGGGCAGGATGGTCAATGGACGCGCGGCGGACCGGGCACAGTGCAGATGCTGCCTGCCGGTGCCAGTCACTCGGTGCGGGTCCCTGATGGAGCGGCAAGATTGTTGTATATCGCCATCGGTCCACCCTACGATGGCATGGCTCGCGAGCTTTCAGCCCTGTATGCCGCGGGGAATGCTGATCTGCCAGGCATCCTTGAGATCGCCTCCCGCCATGGCCTTCGACTCGAGAGCGATAGTTCAAAAGGATAAAGATAAGATGAAACTCCAAAATAAAGTGATCGTGGTAACAGGCGGGGGCAACGGCATAGGACGGGAATTGATTCTAAACCTGCTTAACAAAGGGGCGCACGCTGCCGCTGTTGATACTAACGCATCCGCATTACAGGAAACCGTCGAGCTCACAGGGAGCAACAAAGATCGTCTCTCCACACATATTGTGAACATTACAGACAGGGACGCAGTAGCCGCTCTACCTGAGCAAATTATTTCCAGGCATGGTGCTGTTGACGGCATCATTAACAATGCCGGGATCATTCAGCCTTTTGTCAGGGTCAACGAGCTAGACTACGCTGCGATCGAAAAGGTGATGAATGTCAATTTTTATGGAACGCTCTACATGACAAAGGCGTTTTTGCCTCACTTTCTCAAACGACCTGAAGCGCACATTGTCAATGTATCGAGCATGGGTGGATTCCTGCCGGTCCCCGGGCAGAGCGTCTACGGGGCAGCCAAGGCAGCCGTAAAATTATTCACAGAAGGCCTGCACTCCGAGATCCTGAAGACAAATGTGAAGGTCACTGTTGTTTTTCCGGGTGCAATCGGTACAAATATCGCAGCGAATTCCGGCGTGGCAATCAGTTTGGGCGCAGAAAGCGCAGATCAGCAAAGGTCATTCAATCCGATGGCGCCCAGCAAAGCGGCGGAAATTATCATCCA
>DATFET010000187.1:0-4074 GCA_035250835.1 Anaerolineales bacterium | reverse complement strand
CACGTAACCCTTGGAGCTATTCGATTGTCAAAGTGCAAGAAAAATAGAATCGATACAAGAACGATAAAATCATCTCGGTGCAAAACATTTCACCTTGCCTTCTATACCTTTGTTCTTTGCCAGTTTTGCACCAGAAACTAGGTTAAGAAATATCTTGCGTACATATCCCTCACTGATTCTATTACCGCCTTTCTGCCTGTTTGCGGATTCAGGCTTTTACCTGTTCAAGAGTCGTTTCGAGTGCAGCCTCAGTTGTGTCGAGCAGTGAAATGGGCGCAGGGTCTGTGCGTGCTTCCTTGAACCAGCGGTTGAACCGAATATTATCATCAATCAATGCCGTGCCGCCGCTACCGCGCCAGGCAGGGCATGCTCTCAACCGCTGTGCCAGCACGTCGTCGTCACAGACCAGCGCCAGATAATGCCTGGCACACCGTGGACTTCCCCGCGCCGCTCGTACCGGAGACGATCAATAACGGCAGCTGGCGGAAGGCATGTTTGTATCCGCACTCCGGGCAGATGGCGTAAGGTCCTGAGGGATCGATGAGCTTATCGGCGCGGTACAGCCCGCACTGGTGGCAGGCGTTGAACATGGAATGGCTTCTCCAATAGGGCATTGTACCCCTACACTGTAAAACGTCTTACTGGAGACTGTTCTTTTCGATGAGGAGCTTCTTTTCAGTCTGACGTTTTGTCTGGAGGATGGAAAAGATTGTCATCCCCAGAAAGAGCAGGATGGCAACTTCATTGAGCAGGCCGCCCAGCCTGCGGATGGTGAGCTGATCCGTCAGGTCTCCGAGCAGGCGGATGATCAGTGAGAAATGCAGAAGGATCAGATGCGCGTAGAAAGCAGGCTGAAAGACAATGGGCGCGCCGAGGATGGCGGGAAAGATAATGGGCGCATGTCCAAAGATCATGGAGATGACAAACCCGATGAAGATGGCATGTAAAGCGGCGTCATAGGACGGTCCTGCGAACAGACCACCGAAATACAGCAGGAGTATGCCTCCGACTCCCAGCCAGACGAAGCCAGCGAAAAGACAAAAGGCAATGTAGCGGGTAAGAGGGTTGGGATGGCGGATGGTGCGGGTCGCCAGGTCATTCTTCAGGAACCAGAGTGAGAGCGCCAGCATGGAGAGTCCACTCAGGCGCGCGCCCAGGTCGAGGGCGAAGATCGCGAGGATGGCTCCCGCAGACAGGGCGATGACGATCACGCCGAAGATGCGGAGCGGCCTGGGCCCGGGACGCAGGACGCGGCTGAGCTCGAGCCGTTCCCCGGCGATGGTCAACACCAGGAACGCCATCCATAAATATACGATCTGAAAGATGGGGAAGCCCATCATCCACAGGATATTCCCTGTCACCCATGCCAGCGCGCCGAGGAACATGGTCAGCGTGTGGAGGTGGGGATCCCGGCGCACCATCACAACCAGGATCATGAGGGTGCCGAGGCTCGCCAGTGTCAGCAGGACGCCGCCCAGGAAAGGCACAAGGAGGAGGGCGATCCAGCCCAGACCTGCGACGGCTGGTACGACGAACATCCATTTCTGGCGGATGGCGACCGCCCGTTCGAGCGGGATGAGCACACCCAGAAATCCGCAGACCATCAGGGGTCCGTGTGCGATGGAGAGATGCGGCATGGACGGCAGTGCCCAGCCCAGGCGGATCAGTCCTGCCCATAGTCCCACGAGCAGGGCAAGGATGGCAAGGGCAATGAAGGGAAGGTAGCGTGTTTGGATTTTCACAAGCGGGATTATAGAGGCTGACGCGTCCCGCTTCTTTGCGCGGCGTCAAACAGCGATAAAGCGGATCAACCGCAATAGACGATCTCATTCCCCCACTCTGCAAGGAACTTCCCGCTGAACCGTTGACCCGTCTCAGTAGAAAGCTCGAACTCCCCTTCAACTGGCGTCCCTTGTTCAACGCGCTGGAATGTGACTCGTCCGCTCAATTGTTCAAGTGGATCGAGTTCAGGCAGGATATAAGCAATCCCTGTCTGTCCAGTTTCATCGGGAAAGGCAAAAGTGGAAGGAAACTTAAGGTCTGGCGACTGCCAAATGGAAACATAGATCACCAATCCCGTCTCATCCGCAATGGATACTGTAAAAGCCGAACCATCCCACGGCGCACAATCACGGTCCACCACAGCAGGGAATGTCTGCAGCGGCTCCTGCACTCGCTCGTGATAAATGAACACGGCCGCGATCAGGAGGAGTATTGCAATCGCTATCAGGAACAAGTTTCGTGATGTCATCCCAGGCGAAGGACGATGAATGCAGCAGGTATGTTCCTTTGTAAATCAAAAGCGGAGACCACCAGGGTCTCCGCTATCTGTTCTCCTGCTCCCACCAGTTGATCGCAATTTACAGGCAGGTAATAAGTTTATTGGATCGCCTCAACCATCAGCTTCGCTATCGCTTTTGCAGCTTCCTCATCGGGTACATCGCCAAAGGCCACGACAAAAGCCACTTTATCCTCAATTTTCACCCACAACTGACGCGTATCCGTGCCGCGGTTGAAGTAAGCCGCATCGCCAATCCCGCTGACATTCTTGTTTTGAAAAAGCGGTTGATTGTCAAAAACATCCACTGGCGTGAGAATGATATAGGCATAATGCTTCTCTTTAGTGTAGTCGGTGGCTGGGCCTTGAAAAAAACAACCACTCGTGCCCTCAGCACTCTTAAACTCATATTGCACCGGATCCTCGATTAATTTGTCTCCCAGGAAGACCTCTATATCTTCCCGAGGGATCGCCTGACACAAATCGATCGCAGTCAAATCTTCGCCGATTGTGATTGGGGGGATGGGCGTCGTTGGAACTGGCTCCGATCCACAGGCCGATGAGATAACGATAAGCCCGATCATCACCAGGAACAATGAAATTGATTTCTGTTTCATAAATGTTCTCTCCTTTCTGGTAACAAGTTATTAGCCCCAATTTTAATTGATTTTATCCCTGCGAATGAACTCCTTATGAGCTACATTTCCCGCCAGGTCCCATGCCTCGATGCTGACGGTACCTGTACTCACAGTCGCATAGTCCCACCAGACACCATCCACCAGCACGGCCTCGCCCTGCTCCAGCGCCTTTCCTTCGGGGTCCAGAATGGCGACGGTCACTCTGGTTACCAGCACATCATCATGCGCGCTCACACGAACCTGCCCGGCATTGCACTCGATGCGGCAGATGACCGGAGGCTTGAACCAGTCCCTGAGCGCGATGTTGTAGGCATTTTTGGACGTACCTTTGGCTTTTGCCGCGTAAACGGGATTGGTCTTTGCCGCCTCTTTCGCATACGCCACTGCCTGCTGGAAGCGGGTCTGGTGATCGAGCTGTCCCTCACTAAACTGCCGGTTGCCAAAATCGGGTTTTTTGCTGATAATCGTCCTGCCATCCTTTGTGGTGCGGACATAGTGATCTGGACCGAGTGAACCGCTCAACCCCGACAGCATGATGTTATTCTTTACCCTGGCCATCCGTTTCCTGCTCCTTTTCCATCTCATCTAACAACTGACTGCCAGTCTGGCTATATCCTGGCTATATCGCGCTCATATCCTGCCTATATCCAAGCTAGAGCGTAGCTTCGCTGATCCTTCATTGTTCCTTCAATTGTACTTGGCTGTTGCCTTGCAATACCTTGAGATCAGTTTACAGTTTCGGACAATATCTCTGCTACAAATGACAGTCACCTTCAAGGTGACTGTCATTTGTCTGTCACCTGTTATTTACTTTTCCAGCTCGTTGATCAGCCGTTGTACATCATCCGGTAACTGGCGTGATTTTAGGTATTGGAACAAGAACGGTTTGTATGCCTGCCCATCGCCAAATTGTGTTTTGATAAATTCAGCGTCAACAAGTGAGCCTTTGCGCTCACCAATGTATTCCAAATAATTGGACCACTGCCAGTCAGCAGGGTCAGTGACCAGTCCATCTTTGACCGGGTTGCCGTGAATGTAGCGGCATAGGTGGAGCAGATGACTTGTCGACTTGACAGGCTTGGCTCGGAATCGCCCTTCAAAGAGTGTCCCGCTATGCCCGTATTTCAGGTTATATGCTTTGGAATAACTATTGAATAT
>DATFET010000162.1:0-2796 GCA_035250835.1 Anaerolineales bacterium | reverse complement strand
CCAGCCACCGCGGAGGCCACTCCCGGCGCGGCGTTCTTGAAGTCAGGCGGCAGCCAGATTTCGATCAGTTGAGACTTGTGCTGTGTCCACCCATTGGGGATCAATTGTTCATAGGGAATAGGCGCTGCTGTTTCAGTTGGGGTGACTGTTGGAATGATGAGACTTGTGGATGTCGGCAGTGCGGTTGGCGTGGGCTCCAGGGAAAGTGAGAACTGTCCCAATCCTGTGCGAAGAGCGAGCCCGCCAATTACACAAAAGAGCAGGCAAGCAACCCCTGCCAGCCCTGCGAGGATTGCCAACTGCGGGACAGTCATCCCAAGAAGTTTACGGTTCTGTGTCATTCTGCCTCCTCCCCTGTACCTCGAAGATGTTTCGAGAATCTTACCCCTTCATGTTTCTCATGTCCGTTTTAACATCATGACTGAACGAGGATTGCGCGGGCCGGCGCGCCGTCAGAGCCGGCGATCCTGAGAGGCAGGCAGTACAGGTCATAAAAACCGCGCATGACGCTGGAGAGATTCAGTCCCTCGACAATGACAACTCCCGCCTCGAGAAGAACCTTATGCGTTGGCTCCGAGTCGCCGAACGGAGCAACGGACAGATAATCCACGCCAATCAACTGAACGCCGCGCTCGACGAGCCATTCGGCTCCATCCTCAGTGATGGCGACAAAATCCTCCTGGAATTTTGACTCGCCTCTGGCCCAAAAGTGAGAGTTGCTCGTCCCAAACAGGACGCGTTTCATCTCAGAATTAATTTCGGTCCGCTCGAGAACTTCGGCTGTGATCGCGTCGATCCCGTCTGGGAGCTGGGTCACGTAACACGGACCGGTCAGCACATCAAGCGGGAGAGATTCGACCGTGCGCCCATCGTTGAGGAAATGATGAGGCGCGTCCACGTGCGTGCCGAGGTGGACGCTCGAGCTGATGCTGGTGACATTCGCATGAGCGCCTCTGTCCATCGATTCGAACTGTTCGAGGGTAAGCCCGGGGTCGCCGGGCCAGGTGGGCAGGGACGGGGAGATGGTCAGGGATATATCGTAGATGGTCATGGAAAACTCCTTTTCAAATACACCGCGCTTCGTCTCCGTCTGCGGCTCCGCTCAGCGCAGATATCAGGGTGTGGGTGTAGCTGTCGATAATAGTCGTGGGATGGACATGGGCGTTAAGGTCGGGGTGATCGTGGGTGTCGGTGTGGACATCAACGGCAACCACCCGCTGTAATAAAAATATTCCTGCAGGAAGCCAGCCCGCTCCTGATCCGTCATCAAACGCGGACGGGAATAATCTTCAAGCAAAGCGGTGATCAATTCGACGCTGATGAGTCGGCCGTCGTAAATCACGTAGCGGTCGAGGAACTCGCGGCGGATGCCGGGCGGCATCCAGTCCTGGTCACCCATCTGGTCGAAGAACAGGTTGCCCAGCCCATAGTGGATAAAGGCATCCCCGTAAAATTCCATGCTTTGTGCGTAGTGCGCCTGGCTGCCGCTGACGATCGAGGCGCCCGAATCAGCCATGAGCTGAAAATCCCTGATCTGCTGGGGGTTGGGGCGTGAGTCATAGCTTTCATACCACTGGAACGTCGAAATGACAACATAACCCTCGGCTTTCAATTGATTGATCTTT
Organism: Anaerolineales bacterium; assembly: GCA_035250835.1. Classification (GTDB taxonomy): domain Bacteria; phylum Chloroflexota; class Anaerolineae; order Anaerolineales; family Villigracilaceae; genus Defluviilinea. The sequence goes on along the minus strand of DATFET010000162.1, from coordinate 1,171 downwards.
CCGGTGAGGTACTCGAAATCACAGGGCGCCGCGCCGGGCTGGGTATCGGTCGCCGTTGGGAAGCGATTCACGTCCGGTCGGTTACAGCCGATGAACGCGATCTTATTCCCATTGACCTCAAACAATGCCGGCTCCAGTGAATCCTCCAGGTCGATACCGCCGCCGAAGTACGGCAGATTATTTTCGTTGTAGATCGCGATCGTTTCGCGCATCCCGGCCGAGCCGCGGTCGGCGAAGTGGTTACCGGTCAGCTCGATTACATCCGCGCCGACGTCTGTCAAAAGATCGATGTATTTTGGGTCGCTGCAGAAGACCAGCGCGCCCTGATCGGGCTTCGGAAATGTGCAGCCTGTGTAGAACGGAATCTCGTTGCTGATGTGGGCAATGTCCGCCTCCCTCATCAGGTCGCGGACTCTCTCGCCGGGATAGGTGACGCTCTTCAGCTCCATGGTATATGCGGTTGCACGCACGAGCGCGGTCACGCCGGTCATAATGACGGTGGTCAGTTTTGACGGATCGTAATTGGAGGACTCTGTGTTTTCCGAGTCGATGTTCAGGACCAGTGGATAGCTCGAAATATCAAAGTTCTTGCGGATCGGCGATTGACCGTCAATCGTCAGGACCTTCCACTTCGGTTGGAGCTCTTCGAATGGGACGATCGCCCATGAGCCCGGTTCAGACCAGGCAGCGTCGAGCAGCTGATCGGATGCGACAACCTGCACCGCGCCGTCCGCGGGTTCGTCCCAGAGCGCGGTGAGCGCCGCGAGTGTGGATTCGTCCATCAATAGCGGGCATCCGCTGAATGCAGCCGGCGCGGTCCCCTGAGTCCAGGCAAGGTTGAGCTCGTGGATTGTCACGCCATCGGTTACAGTGGGAAATGGCGCGACCAATGCATACACCCGTTGAACAGGAGTTTCATCTTGATTCGGATTGGATGAGATATCAACTGGCGTAGGTGTGTATGTAATCATCTCTACAGATGAAACGATGGAAGGAGTCTCTGGCGTAACAGGTGGAGTTGAATTTGCCTGTGGTGCACAGGCGGGGACTAAGAGCGTACATGCAGCTACAAAATACAATAATTTATTGTGAGATTGCTTCCCATCGGTTGAGAGGACAAATGTTTTTTTTCCAAGCATAGCGTCAGATTATACATCTGCTCGAAGCATCA
>DATFET010000130.1:0-4911 GCA_035250835.1 Anaerolineales bacterium | reverse complement strand
GATCGCCATCATTGACCGCAATAATCACCAGACCCTCATCCACGTGCCTGCGGTAATAGGATTCCAGGGCCGGCATTTCCTCTTTGCAGGGCGGGCACCAGGTTGCCCACAGATTGACGAGCACCACCTGTCCGTGGTAATCAGCCAGTGAGGAGGCATTGCCTGCGAGATCCGTGAGGATCAGCTCGGGAGCGGGATAATCCACTTTGACGGGAACGGCCGAGAGGTCCGAGCGAGGCGCAGCATCCCGAAGGATAAAATATGCCGAAACGGCAATCAAGACCGCTCCCAATCCCAGAAAAATGAACAGAAGAAACAGGTTTTTTCTTTCTGAAGAAAATTTCAATGTAGTCACTTTTATTTATCGATAATCAAAACTACGGCAAGTATACCCTCCTAAAATTGAGAAATTTCAAAGTCATGATAAATGTCATGCAAATGACGATGTTTGCCACTGGAACGGGCGCGGGCTTGCAGGATAATATTTATGAAAGGTCACAGTCTGTGAAACGAGTGTCAATTTTTAGAGATATGAACCAGGAATATATGAGTCTCCTCACCCCACTCTTCGAACGGTATTCATGCCCATCTGGCGCCACTGTGATCCAACAGGGGCAGCCGGCAGATTACCTGTACCTCATTCTGGATGGGAAGGTACAGGTGAATTACAAACCCTATGATGGAGCGCCGATCACAATAACACATGTGGGAAAGGACGGCCTTTTCGGCTGGTCAGCCGTCGTCGGGAGCCGCACGTACACATCCTCGGTTACCGCGATCGAAGACCTTGAAACGTATCGCATCCAGGGCAGCGAACTGCGGAAATTATGTATGGAACATCCAGAAGCAGGAAAAGAGATTTTGGAGCAGCTTGCAAATGCAGCCTCGTCGAGATGGAAAAATTCCCATGAGCAGGTGAAAGCCATCCTCGTGAACGCAATGAAGAATTAGTGAACCAAGCAAATACTGGAGAGGGCAGGGTACGACCAAACACGGTGACGCAAATGCGTCACCGTGTTTGGTTTTCCGGGGAAAGTAAGTGAAGCAGGATAACTTTCACATGGCCTGGTATTCGTCAACTTAGAGATCGATTCCTGAGAAAACGGACGATTAAGAATCCACCGAGTACGATCAGCAGCGCGGGCCAGAAATATTCCGAAAGTCCGGCGAACGGTGTTCCAAGCAAAATTCCAAACACAAGAAATGCTATCCCGGGAATCCATGCCCACCAGCGTGAGGCTCCGCCGGGCAAAATGGCAACCAGGATAAAGGTGAGCCCAAGCCCGATGAAGAAGCTGCCGCCCGTGTCGATACCTGTGACTTCCTCCAATGCGTCCACAATGCCAAGTGTAAGCAACACTCCGCCCGGAATGATCGCCCACCAGCGCTCATGGTCGGTAAAGTACACCCACCAAAACCCGAGGCTTAAACCGGCAAAGAAGACGAGACCATCATAGGCTTCGAGTGAATCGGGAATGAATGAGGATGCCGCCAGGCCGAGCAGGGTAAAGCCAGGAAAGGCTGCCCACCAGTTGTTCGAGTCGGTGAACAGTAGATAGAGAAAGAACAGGCTCCCTGCGGCGAATACCAATCCCCAAAAGATGCCGCCTGCGTTCGGGATGATGCCCTGCACATCGAGCAATGCAAGCAGGCCGCCAAATATGAGCAGGATGCCAATGATCAGTCGTGGATCGACACGTCGCATATCATTTTCCTTTCTGTTATTTCACTGTGACCTTACCCGGTCCGGATTCGATATTGATCTCAGTACGATCACTGGATGTGTTAAAGGTGGATGATTGATAAATACCCGAATCCAGCAGGGGGAAGCGGTTTGTATCCACGTCGACGGCGGCCACACCATTCTTGACGCGAATCCGCGCCGCGGTCGCTGCGGGGACGCGTATGTTGACCGAAGCCGCGCCGGACTCTACATCCAGGAGGGATACGCCGCGGGCGGGCATGATCACATTTGCACTGCTGGCTCCCGTCTTGAGAGCCAGCCGCGTGGCAAGCACATCCGCCAGGTCGATGTCGAGAGCACTCGCACCCGACTCCACGGTCAAAAGAACCGGCAGATCCTGCGGGATCTGAAATCGCCAAACGCCCTCGCCTGGACCAATAAACGGGATGAACGATGGACCCGCCTCCACGCTGACCTCAAGCCTGTCACCGACCATACGGCTTTCTTTGTTTATCCCAGCCGCGTTCGTGCCGACGATCGCCTGCCCCATGGGAGCGCCACCACGGATCTCGAGCTGACCTACACCGTGGGAGAATTTGTAGCTCACGCTTTGCGCCAGGCCAAGCGGTATCGAAAATGTATCCTCAGGAGATGGCGCAGGTTTCCAATACACACTCAGAATGAACCAGATGCCCAGCACGATGAGCGCCAGAGGCCAAAGATATTGAAAGACATTGTTGATAATGCCCTGCGCCTGCAGGTACAGAAGCAGCCCTACGATAATGAGCACTACCCCCCAGAAAAGGTTCGCGCGTCTCATTGTGCCCTCTTTTTTGTATTCCGCAAAAAGCCGCGCAGAAGGATATAAACACCCAGCCCGATGAGGAGCACTGCAGGACCATACGGACCGAGAATTGCCAATCCGCCAAAGATTGATCCGAAAATCAGGAATAAGACCGCGCTGAGGACAATCAGGTTCAGGCCGCGCGAGAGGTTTTGGCGGGTATTCTCACCGAGCAGCCCGGCTAATATTGTCCCCACCCCGATAAACCCAGGGATCAACGTCCACATGTAGGACCAGGAAGCATAGTCATCCATCGTGTACTGATAGTAGAGGATAGCGCCTGTGCCCGTCACGATTGCGGCTGGGACGGAAAGGCCCGGGTTGCCGGTCAGGAGTCCAACGATGAAGATCAGCAATCCCGCAGCGATGGTCCACATGGGCCAGGAAAGATCGATATCTTCCAGCCACTCCCCTACTTCAGGAACCTGACGACTGACCACGAGCCAGATACCGAGAAGAATCAGCACGACTCCCAGGATGAGGGTCGAACGGTTGTGTTGCATGGTGCATCTCCTATTTGGTGCTCATCGTCCTGCAGGATTGGGCAATGCGGTTCGACCGGCAGGACGGTTTAAAAAAATGAGGCTATATCATTATACGAGAAATTAATCACAAAGTTACTTTCTGCTGGTATTCCGATAAAACAGGGAAGATACGACTCTATACATAAACCAGCAGATTATAGAATGCCCTTCGCCAGCACCTTCAAACTTTCCAGATCCTCCAGGTCCAGCCATTGCAACATGATCCGCTGCAGACCTGCCTGTTCAAGTGCCTGAAGTTGTTCTTTGATCACGCTCAGGCTGCCTGCCAGGATTCCGCGTTGCTGTAATTCCTCGATACTACCCCCATACATATTAATCTTGCTATTCAGCGCGGTTTCATCTTTGCCGAACACACAACCTGTCATCATCGACCGGCGGACAGACCCGGGTTCGCGGCCCGCTTCGGCGAGCATTGCATCCAGGCGTTGACTCAAACGCGAAAATTTGACGGGGAGCAGCATGACACAGTTCCACTCGCTGGCATAGCGGACAACGTAAGACAGCGTCCGTTTAACGCCATTGCCGCCGATCAGGAGGCGGGGTCCGCCAGGCCGCTGCGGCCGCGGCAAGAGCGCTGCACCGCGCAGCTGATAATATTGACCCTCGAATGTCACAGCTGTATCGCTTTGCAGCAGGCGGGTGACAACTTCCATTCCCTCCTGAAAGCGATCGAAGCGTGCGTCTGGTTCCAGCAGGTCGAAGCCGAAGAGATGATGCTCACGATGATTCCAGCCTGCTCCCAACCCGAGGATCAACCGGCCATCCGAGAGATCGTCCACCGCAGAGGCCATCCGCGCGGTGTGGACCGGGTGCCGGAAGGAGAATGGCGTCACCAGCGGACCAAATTCGATACGACTGGTATTGGATGCCAGCCAGGTTAGCGATGTCCATAATTCGAGCGACTCCAACTCCGGCGAACTCCCGTTGGTGAAGTGATCCGAGCGGAAAAGCCCGGCGAAGCCGGCCTCTTCGACCAGGCGGACAATGTTCTGCCAACGCGGCCAGGTTAATCCGTTCTGACCTTCGATCATCACTGCGACTTCAAGCATGCATACCTCCTCAGGCTACACCCGGCAGAGCAAACCAATCTCCTTTTTCTGTCGGATGGTCTGTCTCAACCAGTTTGCGCTTTTCGATCAGATGGCTGATCGTTCTGGCGATCAATTCTTTTCTCCACCCGAACAGCTTCGCCACATCCCGTTCCTGGGCTGCGCCGACCGACTCGAAATAGAGTTCCACTAGCTGGGTACGCGCCTGCCCTTCACCAATGTGACGCGCCTGCTCCGGCAAATCCGGGTAATGACGCGGGACAATTTCATAGATGAATGAATACTTCCATGCTCCCGCTTCAGCTACACCGCTCGGCAGGATTTTGAAATCAGACTGTAAAACCTCCAGCGCCTTGTTGAACTCAGAATCCCGGGCGTTCATTAACTTGGCGGCACTGCGCAGGTCAATGGTGTTGAGCGCGCCCTCATTGAGCAGTGCCTCATAGACCTGTTTCGCAGCCTGTGACAAACGACCTTCTTCATAGGCAAGCAAATAATCCTCTTCCGGCGAGCCATAGTTTTCAGATAACGCATAGAAATACGGAGCAGCATCCAGTGAGATCATCGTCGCTTTTTTACGCAGGATCTTGGCGTAATACCAGGTTTTCTTCCCGAGAGCGTTATCCTTCCAGCGCCAGGTGACGTGGCCCGGATCATCATGCTTATCGGCGACAACTCGATTCCCTGCGACGGCCGTCCACAGGCTGGGGAGTTCGATCCCTTTGATCGGCCAGAAGTAGATAAAGCCGCGTTCCTCGATGAATTTTTGTGCAGCTCGCGGAGACGATA
>DATFET010000127.1:0-4614 GCA_035250835.1 Anaerolineales bacterium | reverse complement strand
TGCGACTTCCTTTACTCGCTTTCCGCTTTCAAGTAGCTCCCATGCCCTTTTTCGACGCTTTGCCAATTGTTCACTTTTTCCGTAGGGTCTCATGCTCCTGATTATGACACATCTGCGGAAATTAATTCTTTAAAACTCAGTAGATTGGCGTGTGATCGCGGATTGGAAATCAATAACGAGATTGTTCCTGCTGCTCTATTGTGGTATGAAACAGCTCCTACACGCGTTCCCATAAAATGTTTCACTACGAATGGATTGTTGGTGATATACAATATTTGGGACAGAGGAACGGGTCGAGACTCCCTGTCACACAGTTCGGGAATGTTAATCGAGGAGACGCCTTTGGGCAGGCGTTATAAATGCAATGATATCGGATTTGAAACCAACCTCGATAAACTGGGTTTTCGAATAGAACGCCTTGAAACATAAAAGACGAACCAAACTTGGCAGTTCAGCCCGTCTTTCGTGGGGGTACTGGTATTGTACCCTCCACATGGCTAAATGCAAGAGTTCCGCACTTTAACAACATAAACCTACTGCTCCGCGCGTGCGCGAAACGTTTTGAAAAGTTGTATAATGATGATGAGCGGCGAGCCCGTAAAACCCTCTGGGTCTCCGCAAGGAGTTCACACTATTTTGTGTTTGGGACGCCGCTCACTTCTATCTTTCGTGGCAGACTGCTCTGGCGAATGAACTCCATCTCCGCGCCGATGCCCAGCAAATCCAGCCGTTCACGCACAAATTCCTGAGCCGATTTGCCGCGCTGATCTTTTTCCATTGAGTAGGCAAATTCCAGGAATTTGCGCGCCAAGCGATCCGGGTCGGCTTGGTGAACCAGCACATTTTTGGTGAGCAAATGCCAGACGACTACGAGCATCTTCCGTGCAATCGCCCACTGCACTTGGTTGATGCGCAAGGCACTCCGCACCTGCTCTGCTTTCCACGGGCTGATCCACAGAACATCGGCCCAGTTCGAAGCATCGCGGGCTTCCAAAAACTGCCGTTGCAGCGCCGCCAACGTCTTCTCGTCTTCGCACACCAGTAGGGCATCGGCCAGGTTCAGGATGTGCTGACTCTGTGGCCTGGATAAGTTGAGGTTCAATTGGTCGATGAATGGGCATAACTTCGCCGAATTGTGTACAATACGCGTGAGCATGGGAGGACCTCCTGTTCGAACAGGTAGTTGGCTTTTCTGCCATTCTACTCAGGAGGCTTCCCATCTTCAACTTCTCCACTTTTCACCAGAGTCCAGTTTTTAATTCGGTTTGTAGGTTGATTTTCCAACCAAGAGTAAAGCAATTTATGCGGCACTCTGTAAACCTTACAAATCTCTGAACAATCCAGCCATTCTCCATCTCATTGGGGTATGATTCACATGGAGACCAGCCGTACACTATGGACGAAACCCACATCCTGGTTGTGGAAGACGAAGCCAGCATTGCCGAGGTGGTAAGCCTCTACCTGAAGCGCGCCGGCTACACTGTGCACATTGCTTCAGATGGAAAACAGGCTATTAATCTCTTCCAAAGGCAGAAAACGGATTTCGTCATACTCGACCTGATGCTTCCACAGATGGACGGTCTTTCGCTTACCCGCTGGCTGCGTGACCGTTCCAATGTGCCGATCATCATGCTGACAGCGCGCCGCGAGGAGATCGACCGTATCGCCGGGCTCGAAATGGGCGCGGATGATTACGTGGTCAAGCCGTTCAGCCCGCAGGAACTGGTGAGCCGCGTCCGGGCGGTGATGCGCCGCCTCGGACGGGAAGAGGCAGAGGCTTCGAACGAGCGGGAGCTGTCCTTCGCAGGGCTGAACATCGATCCGCGCAGCCGGGTCGTCAAGGTGATGGATGAAGAGGTCGAGCTGACAGTCAAGGAATTCGATATGTTGTACCTGCTGGCCCGGCATCCGAGACAGGTCTTCACGCGTGAACAGCTTCTCGAGCGGGTCTGGGGCGGCGCACAGTATATCGACCCCGGCACGGTAACCGTCCATGTGCGGCGGCTGCGCGAAAAGCTCGAAGCCGATCCATCTAACCCTACGCGCCTGCTCACTGTGTGGGGCGTCGGTTATAAGTTCGAGCCTTAATGAAAATTTCACTTTCCCGTCTTTCCATGCCTGCCCGCCTTGCGCTTGGCGTACTCCTGATTGTTGCCATTTCGCTGGGCATCTTTAAACTGCTGATGTCGCCGCCTTCAGACGAACTGGCATTGATGGCATTGTTCCTCAGCATCACGGCGTTTGTCTCTGCGCTGGCAGGATACGCCGCCTATCGCTTCGGGTGGATCAATCCCTCGCCCACTCTGCGCTGGACTCTTCTGGGCGGATATGTGCTTGCCAGCATTCTCACCTTTTTTAACGTCTGGTTCTCGGCTCAATTGATGTTCGTCAACGATCACGACCTCTATCTGGCGCTTGTCCTGCTCGTGTTTGCCAGCGGGATCGCCATGATCCTGGGGTATTTCCTGACAAGCACAGTGACCGAACGGATCCTGTCCTTGAAATCAGCCGCGGAAAAACTTGCAGGCGGAGATTTGCAAACGCGTGTGCCTGTCAGCGGGCGGGACGAGCTCAGCGCGCTTGCGATGACCTTCAACCAGATGGCGGAACAGCTACAGGCCGCGGACAAGAAGCAGCGCGATCTCGAAAGCCTGCGCCGCGAGCTGGTTGCCTGGGCAAGTCATGACCTGCAAACCCCGCTGACGTCTGTGCGCGCCATCCTCGAAGCGCTGTCGGATGGCGTGGTGGATGAGCCGGACATGGTGAAGCGTTATCTGCATACTGCCCAGCGGGATGTTATGTCGCTCTCCGCCCTGCTGGACGACCTTTTCCAGATATCCCAGCTGGATGCGGGTGGTTTTCCATTGAACCGCGCCTGGTCCTCGTTGAGCGATCTGGTTTCCGATACACTCGAGAGCTTTTCGGAGCTTGCCATTCGCGGGAGCATCAAGCTGGAGGGGACTGTCGAAGCCGGCGTCGACCCGCTCTTCATAGATACCCAGGCGATTGGGCGCGTGCTCAACAACCTGATCAGTAATGCGCTGCGGCATACGTCTGTTGGAGGCTCGATCAAGGTCATTGCACAGCGAAGAGAGAGCGGCGTGGAAGTGAGTGTGCGCGACAGCGGCGAAGGCATCCAGGCGGAGGACATTCCACATATCTTCGAGCGTTTTTACCGCGGTGACGCTTCACGGTCGCGCAAGCGCGGCATGGGCGGCGGCGGGCTTGGGCTTGCCATCGCACGCGGCATTGTACGGGCACATGGGGGCGATATTGGCGTGGAAAGTGAAGCCGGAAAAGGGGCACAGTTCACGTTCAACCTCCCATAGTTTTCAAATCCTTATAGTCTTTTTATATTTGCGTAATCCTTTCGTAAGGAAGTTTTATTAGAATCGAGGCATCAATAGGCTGACCATGAAACGCCTGATCTTCGGACTTCTTGCCCTGGCTCTTTTTGGATGTTCCATCCCTCAGGAGAACATGCAGCAAATGGACTCTGCCATGCCGAAACCCGCATCCCTTCCGGACCTGGGGCCGGCGCCTGAACTGACGAACAATACCTGGCTGAATGTCGACTCGCCCCTGCGCCTGGCAGATCTGCGCGGCAAGGTGGTCCTGCTCGAGATGTGGACGTTCGGCTGTATCAATTGCCAGAATGTGATGCCTTGGCTTAAGGAATGGCACAGCAGGTACGAGGACCAGGGACTTGTCATCATCGGGAACCATTATCCTGAGTTCTCATTCGAAGAAGACCTTGATCAATTAAAGGATGCTGTCAAGCGGAACGAGATCGAATATGCGGTTGCCCAGGATAACGATGGCGCGACGTGGCGGGCATATCAAAACCGCTACTGGCCCACGCTCTATCTGATCGACAAGCAAGGCAGCATCCGCTATGTGCATATCGGTGAAGGACGTTATCAGGAAACAGAAGAGAACATCAAGGCATTATTGGAAGAAACATATTAGTCATGTCATTGTGGGCACCTGGTTAAACGGGAGATTGCTTCGCCGCCAACGTACGGCGCTCGCAATGACATATAAGAAGAGGTAATCATGGATAACAAATACAAATCCGTCCCAGTGAAATCATCCGAGATCACGCCGTACTCTTTGTATCTCTCCCGCCGCGATTTTCTCAAAGCCGCGGGCATCGCGACCGGGTCCGCGCTGCTGGCCGCCTGCGCGCCGGATGCGACTGAAACCTCCATCCCTATGGGAGAAGCGACGGAATTCCCCGCCAAAACAGATGAGCTGGGCGATCCCGCCAACTCCTTCGAGGATATTACCAACTACAACAACTTCTATGAGTTCACCACGAACAAGGAAGGCGTCGCAGAACTCTCGCAGGATTTTAATCCGCAGCCGTGGACGGTGGAAGTCTATGGCCTGGTCAACAACCCGAAGACTTATGCCATCGAGGATCTGCTGAGCAAATTTACGCAGGAAGAACGCATTTACCGTTTGCGCTGCGTGGAAGCCTGGAGCATGGTCATTCCATGGACCGGGTTTACGCTGTCGAGCCTGCTTAAGGAAGTGGAGCCGACCTCGGATGCCAAATATGTCCGCTTCGAGACGGTCTACCGCCCGCAGGAAATGCCCGGGCAGAAGAGT
>DATFET010000119.1:0-2546 GCA_035250835.1 Anaerolineales bacterium | reverse complement strand
CAATGCCAGGAACACAACCGTGGTACGTGCATTGTGAAAAAACAGGATCGCGGCCGGCAATCGTTCGCTCATCTCATCGAGGTCGGTTAGATTTTGTGCGACAAAGGTCCGGATCGAGTCAATCCTATCAGGAGTGAGGTTTAGATGAGCTGGCACATAATTGATTACCCAGATGTAGCTTATGAGGCCAGTGACGACGGCAAGGACCAGGACAATGATCAACGGCTGACGGAGCTGATACAGCGTTTGTGGGATTTCTTTCGTATACCACTCTGCTACAGACCTTGCATTACCTGTGAACTGTGCAAGGAATTTTCGCCAGATCAATTTGAAATCGAGTGTATCGATCTCACGGCCCAGCAAATACTCTCGGCGGAAGTGCGCAAGACCAAGCCGTACCAGCAGCGTTGATAACAAAGCTACTGCCGCAATCGCCAGCCAAAGGATATCCTCATTACCCCAGAAAATTAATATGGTCTCACCCTGCAGCAGAAATGCCACGGGCACCACCACAAAGGAAGCCAGCAGGCTCGCGGCGCGAATGGTGGTGGCCTGGACGGAGATCACGATTGCGGCGCTGACCATAAGGACCGCGTGAACGAACGTGAGCAGGAAAATCAAAGACAGCATATATACACTTGGGAATTCAACGTCGCGGCGTGCCAGGAGAATCAGATAGACTCCGATGGATGCCAGACTGAAGAGCAATGGCGTTGTAACCCCCACCAGAAGTTTCCCCAGATACAAATGCCTGTCTTCCAGAGGGGAACTTAATAAGGGCTCGATTGTGCCGCGTTCCTTTTCACCCACGAAAGATTCCAATGCCACCACCAGGGTGAATGCCAGGGGGAAGAATCCGATCACGAGGACCACAAAGGGGATCAGGTTATCAAGGATCAAGCCGCCGCCAAACCGGTTCATAAAACCAATAGCCTGACGCGTTGTACTGTCCGCGACGAACGGAAACAGCGCAATCAACAAAAGCATCGGCATAACAATCCGCCAGTCACGGATTTGGTCGACAACCTCGCGGCGCGCTACCAGCCAGATCGCTGCAAGATTACGACGCATAGGTGATCCCCTGAACCTGAGCCATGGTCTTAAGGTAAACGTGTTCGAGCTTACGCGGGACTTCCTGTAAAGACATCAAAGGTGCGTTAAGTGAATTCAACGTGCTGACCAGCATTGGATTCGCAATCTGAGGCGCCTCAACCTGGAACCGTAAGCTCGTCCCGTTTTTTGAGGTGAGAGTCACCCCGGGAGGCAGCTGCAGATCAACTGCATCAAACTCCCTGGCAAAAGTCACTTCATATTCGACAGGACCGAGCACCTGGCGCTTCAATTCGTCCAGCGTGCCATTCAACAATATCTTCCCTCGATAGATCACTGCGATCCGATCTGCAAGCGCCTCGGCTTCGGCAAGATTGTGTGTGCAGATGATGATCGTCCGCTGGGAGGAGCGAAGCCGCCCGATCTCATCCCGTACCAGCCGAGCCGATTCGGGATCCATCGCCGAAGTTGGCTCATCGAGTAATAATACAGACGGATTGTGCATCAATGCGCGTGCAAGGGCAAGCTTCTGTTTCATCCCCTTTGAATATTCACCGGACCGCCGCCGGGCAGCCTCAGCAAGGCCAAAATAATCGAGAAGATATTCACTTCTTAACTTCCTGGTGTGGGCATCGAGACCATATACTTTCCCGAAGAAATCAAGATATTCATTTCCGGACATACGCATGTAAAGACCATGTTGTTCCGTTAGAACGCCAACGTTTGTGCGCACCTCCTGCGGATGTTTCATTACATCATAGCCTGCCACACGCGCCCAGCCGCGCGTGGGTGCCAGTAAGGAGGTCAACATGCGGACCGTGGTTGTCTTCCCTGCACCATTTTGTCCAAGCAGAGCCAGGATCTGCCCAGGCTGTACTGTCAGTGTCACGCCATCCACGGCCCAGAAATTGTTATTAAACCGTTTACTCAAGTCGTTCGTTTCTATCATGATTACCGATCCACTGGAAACAATTTCCAGCATAGCATATACGATTTAAGGGTCAATAAGACAACAGTCCTTATACTTTACCCAGGTGAAGAGGCGGGACGGTGGCGCAAATAGAGCGCAAGTGCAGCCAGGATCGCAACGACTGCCATGAAGGTCTGGTTGATGTTAATTCCCCCAACCAGGGACGCGTCGAGACGTAAAAAATCCAAAAGAAAACGACCCAGCGGGTATACGATCAGGTACATCAGAAAAATGTCACCATCCTTCAACCGGTCTCCATACCGCCTGGACATCGAGACAAGAAAGAACATGTTGGCAAGGTTCCAGAGAGACTCATATAGGAACAGGGGGTGATAGTACTCCACGTCTACGAACCCCTGGAGACGGTGGTCAGGGTCTATATAGATCTTCCAGGGGAGATTCGTCGGAGCCCCGTACAGTTCCTGGTTGACATAATTTCCCCAGCGTCCGATTGCCTGGCCCAATGCAAGCGCGGGCGCGGCGATGTCAGCCCAGTGAGCAAAGTTAAGTTTATGCCTGCGGGTAT
>DATFET010000088.1:0-3203 GCA_035250835.1 Anaerolineales bacterium | reverse complement strand
GCAGGTGCCATTCATTTTCTTCACGGCAATCAATTGGTTCTCGACGTTATACTCCTGCTTCCAGGTCAGGCCGCCTTCCACACGGCAGGTCACACCTGCACTTGCGCCAGGTGCAAGTGTATTGCCGTTCGCATCGTAGGTGTAAGTCCCTCCCGCGCTGATCGTACTCACGACGTGCTTGTGGTTCGAGTCGTACGTATAGGAGATACTGATGTTTTTAGTCACAAGACTTGAGCCGCCCCTTCCCTATATTTATTTCACGACCAGGCGAACCGAATCCATTCCCAGTAATTGCCCATCGGCCGCGCTGACATCCTGTATCTCGACCACGATCACCGCGCCCGACAGGATATCCGACAGGGGGATCGTCACTTCGAATGTGCCGGGCCCACCCAGGTCCGCAGCCGTGACGGAGACCGCACCCTGCGAGAGGATCACATCGCCTGCATCCTTGATGACATAGCTCAAATTGTTTTCAAAGGGCGCAACGGCAACACTGCCTTTCACCTGCACGGAGCCGGAGACCTCCAGTCCGTAAGCAGGCGATTCGATTTTGATGGTGCGCGGCTGGCCCTGGGGCGTCAGGGTTGCGTAATCGGTCATATCCAGGACGCTGTTCACCAGCCGGTAATGGCGCAACGTCTCGAGCGTTGGGCAGCACATAGGCTCGTCGAGCCTGTGCACCGTGGCGACCAGCCTGACCTCATTGTCTTCGATCGCCATCCCGCCGACCTTCGGGCGGTCATCCACAAATGCGGATGTCTGGAAGACTGCCTCGCCGCCCTGCTCAGAGTAAACTGCCAGAAAAACAAACACGCCAGTGCCGCCATGATATTCAGAGATGATGGCGGCGGCTTCGTTCACGCCGTCGCCGGTCAGGTCACCCAGAGCGATGAATTCACTGACAAGCACTTGCAGATACTCTGCATCGCCCGGCTGGCCTTCCTGGTAGGCACCGTCCTCCAACGGGACCAGGCGGGGAACATCGCTGGCGCCAAGCTCATAGGGCGCATTCTTCACCTGTTCGGCGGAGATCCCCTCTTCGGGTGGGATGGGCGTGGAGATGCCCGGAGTGATGAAAGAGGATTCGGGAGAAGGCGTTTCTGTCACAACGGCAGGCGCCGTCGGTGTGGCCGAGGCGGGTCTGCATCCGATGAGAAGTACTGCGAGTAAAAGGATCAGGGGTTGACGGGAAACCATGTTGAGCCTCCATCCTGCGTCCGATATAGGGAACGATGATTGTCGGCGGGGTCCAGGGTGATCACCCAGCCTGAAAGTGTGTCCACAAATTCCATATCTGCAAACGTCTCGCCGAATGCGATATCGGGCGAGATTGCGTTCCACGTGCGCGCCGCATCCCGCGTGACGTAAAACTGCTCGCCGTTATAAATGACTGCATCCTGCTCGCTGAGGAAGGAGGATGGGCCGGCGCCAGCGATTATGGTTGGCGTCAGGGTCCATGAGTCTCCTGCATCGCGGATATGGTAGACGGCCGTCTGGGTCGAATCTCCGGACATGCGCAGCGCAAGAAATCCATCCACCTTGGAGACAAACTTCATCTGATCGTCGTCAATGCCAAGCTCGAAGTTCTCCGCGCCGGGCGGCAGTTCCACTGTTACTGGAGCCCAGGTGCGCCCGCCGTCATCGCTGCGATGGAGATAGACCTCACCCGGGGCATAGACCACACCCATCACCCAGGCCGTATCCCTATCGAGCGCGACAAGATCCGATTTGAGGCCACCCAGAGGCAGAGAGTCCCCGGCATGGGCATCGTTTGGATCATTCGTATATGTCCGATCCCAGACGGCGCCGCCTGTGGTCGTCTGGTACACGGCCACCGCATTCGAGCCCGCGCCGACACCCAGGTCGGCAAGCATCCAGCCGTTTTCTGCATCGACAAAACTAATATCTCCTCTGCTGAAGGGCACGCTGAAACTTGTCCAGGTCAGCCCGCCATCATCTGTTCGATATATCAAGCCGCTGTTGGGGAAATGTTCAAAATCAGGTTTCTGCACCCAGGCATGGTCTGTGTCCAGGAAGTATGTGTCCACGCTATAGCCTGTTTCATCCATGTCGGGCGGCGTGACGTCATACCAGGTGATCCCGCCATCGTTCGTGCGGACAATTTCAGTCTCGCTCACACCCCAGCCATCCAGCTCGTTGAGCATATTCAGTTCGATCAGCGCGGGCGCTTCGAGCGGCTCTGCATCGATCCTTGCGGGCGAAGGCGTGTCAGGATAGGGCGTGGGAGAAACTTCATCCGCTGGTGGTGTACGGGACACCGATGAAGCACAGGCAGACAGGAGTACTAACAATAAAAACGAGGTAATAATCTGTTTCATGAGTCTCCAATTGTCGGTCCAGCCTGCCGGCATTATCCGATCCACTCCACGATCGTCGCTTCGCCCTGACCCACTCCCACGCACAGGGTCGCCAGCCCATATCGGGCGTTCCCGCGCAAACGCATCTCATGGACTAGGGTCGTCATCAACCGCGCCCCCGAGCAGCCCAACGGATGCCCGATGGCGATCGCGCCGCCATTGACATTGACGATCTGCGGATCCACGCCCAGGTCTTCGATCACAGCCAGCGACTGGACGGCGAAGGCTTCGTTGAGCTCGACGAGCCCGATGTCGCTCATCTGCAAGCCTGCCCGCTGCAAGGCCTTCTCCGTCGCTGGGACGGGACCCATGCCCATCAGGCGCGGCGGAACACCCGCAGCCGCACAGGCAAGGATGCGCGCCAGCGGTTTGAGCTTCAGCTCTTTGGCTTTGTCCGCGCTCATAACCAGCAGCGCCGCCGCCCCATCGTTCAAGCCGGACGAATTGCCCGCAGTCACCGTCCCGCCTTCTCGGGCAAACGCAGGTCTGAGTTTGGCGAGTGATTCCATGCTGGTATCGCGGCGCGGCCGTTCGTCGGTATCCACGATCATCGGTTCGCCTTTTTTCTGTGGGATTGCAACAGGTAGAAGCTCTTCCTTGAACCGACCCGAATCGATCGCGGCAATGGCACACTGGTGCGAGCGGACTGCAAAGGCATCCTGTCGTTCGCGGGTGAGATGCAGTCGGTCGCGGGCGATGTTTTCGGCGGTCTCGCCCATCGAGTCGGTGCCGTGCATTTCCTTCATTCTGGGATTCGGATAACGCCAGCCCAGCGCCGTATCCCAGGCGGTCAGGTTGCCAAAGGTGAATCCCGCTTCGGCC
>DATFET010000048.1:0-15666 GCA_035250835.1 Anaerolineales bacterium | reverse complement strand
CCTGGTTTTCCATACCATCAGCCTCATTATTTCTACAATGTGTAAGATTGCCTACTATTCAAACGGTTATCGTCAACATACCAGCATACCGTAAGAAGGGATTCGCATCTTCTTGCCATCAACTGTCTAATTAAAGCGGACATCCCAAACCGGCCACTTTCTGTTGGTGAACAGTTCGGGATGGATTCCTTTAGGTGCCCCCAAGGGGACTCGAACCCCTGTTTGAGCCTTGAGAGGGCTCCGTCCTGGGCCGCTAGACGATGGGGGCGTCTGACACTAAGCGGAATGGCGTTCTTTGCCATGCCATCGAAGTGTGAGCGGGCGAGATTGTCCCACACGCTTCTCTAAATGGTAAAAGGCGTGCGGGATTGTATCATTACGCCAATGAAACGTCAATCAAACGGGTTCTACGCACTTCTACTTTGGCGTAAGCAGGTAGACTTCTCCGCCTTTGCTCCAGTACATTAATTGGAACTCAGCCCGTTCCGTCAATTGATCGGGATGAAGGACATACGGCTTGAACGAAAGCTCATCGATCCAGATGACATACCCCTCTCCATCTTTTCCCGGCCAAGACGGGAAATCCTTCAGAACTTCCGCGGCGTCCACCGTTTTTTCCTTTACGTCCCCAAATGGCAATTTGGTAATGGACTTGCGGGTCAGGAACCATGCAGCCGCCTCATAGTTGCTGTATATTTTCTGGTCTGGACCGATCGGTTGCGTATTGAGGAAATCCTCGATTCCCGACTCCCTCAGGATGGGAATGTTATACATGTTATATTCGCTCGTTTCCCCCAGGGAAATAGCTTTGTTCACATATTTTTGCAGATTGTAGACCGGGAAAATTAACCAGATCAGAAAGACGGTCACTGAAACGATCTTACGGGTAGAGGGTGCGAGATTTCGCAAAAAGGAGGGCGTCAGCTCGCGGATCGTCAGGAACATTAATGCAAGCAAGGCAGGCAGGATGATGATATGGATGCGGTCCATATACGGCCATCTCACCTCAAAATAGCTGATGTTAAAAATGAGCACGCAAAGATAGAGAATGGAAAAGACAAGACTCGGGAGGAAATAAGGAGTGATTAGCTGCTGACTCCAACGCTTCAAATCCGCAGGGCGGTTCCCGATGACCAGAAACAGCAAGCCGATCATGACAATTGCCCAGAGTGGAATCACGTTGGTCACAGTTGCTGGCAGGAACCAGTGGACTGCCTTTTCGACGGTGACCTGCAAGTTTCCGAGGTAAATGGGAGGCATACGTACGCCGAAAAGAATTCCAGTCTGCAAATAATTATGGAACCATACCCAGAGCAGAATAGGCAGGGCTGAGAGAATTCCAAAAAGCACGGCTGTTAGAAATCCCCGAGTCAAATTTTTTCGATAGAGGAAGAGTATCAGAAGAGCACCCGTAATGATCAGGGTAAGACCGGCGTAACGCTGAAAAGTGGAGAGCCCTGCGATGATCCCCAAAATGAGAATGCTTCTTTTCGTTCCCTGTTCCAGCATGTCTGTTGCAGCGATCAGGAATACAAGCGTGAAAGCCAGGAAAAGCAAATCCGATAGAATGTTGGAAGCTATGATGATGAGCGAGAGAGATGTCGCAAAAACAGTGCTGCCGATGTAGGAGAATAATGGCTCCTTCGGGAAAATCCTGTAAAAGAAATATCCAGCGAACCAGATCACCAGTCCAAAGGTCAGAATATTGAGATATTGTGCCGCGATGAATACATCCATGCCGCTGGTCAGGCTCACGCCTGCGATCAATATTGAGTAAAACGGCGGAAACTGTGTCAGGGGGAGGGAAAGGTAGTCGTATAAACCCTTGCCGTCCATCAAATTTTGTGCGGCTGATAAGTATCTGGCTCCATCGGTTGATATTCCGGGACCATACTTATAGGTAACCAGAAATACCAGCACCATACCGATGATAGATAATACGAATAAATAGAGTGCCAGCCGCTTTTGCGCCTGAATGAATTTCATCCGATGTTCCTTAGATCGGAATTTTATCATCGCACCAGGAACACGATGATTTGCCCGGGTCCGTGCACGCCGATGGTCAGACTCATCTCAATGTCTGAGGTGCGGGAGGGACCAGTGATGAAGACAGCCGCGCTTTTTTCCCGGATGAGCTGCATCGCGTTTGGCAGGGATGGCAGGATATCGGATTCGTGGAGGATCGCGATATGGGTCTCAGGAAGCAGGGAAGCATGCAGCGGATTTCCCAGTCCATCCGCCTCCAAAATGGACCCAGTGTCTGCCAGCCCACATAGGGCTTTTGTTACACCTACGGGCATTGACGGATCAGGCTCATGCGTGAAAATAATGCCTGCCTGATCCAGAAGAGACTCATCCAGCACGTCTGGCTCGAGGATGAGCCTATCGATGTCCATTGTCTTCAGGTATTGAATGATCTCTTCTGTCACATTTTCTACCCGGCGGACCTGCCCGCCAAGCGTGGTCAGTTCATAGGTAAACTGGGCAGGCAGATTATTTATCTTTTTACTTGCTGGCGCATCAACTTGACCCACTGTTCCAGTCTTTATTTGTCTCTCAGCGGGCAGGTCCCCTTTTTTGCCAGCAAACCGCTGTCGAAAGGTCTTCCCTGCGAAACGTGGAAAATCCTTGCTATAGCCCCAGCCTGTCCATACCGGGAGGTGGATCCAGTCTGAGAATGGGGCGAAGAGACGACTTCCCAGTGCCGCGAATT
Source organism: Anaerolineales bacterium (assembly GCA_035250835.1). Taxonomy (GTDB): domain Bacteria; phylum Chloroflexota; class Anaerolineae; order Anaerolineales; family Villigracilaceae; genus Defluviilinea. Next base: position 12,953 of record DATFET010000048.1, on the reverse strand, counting down.
TTTGTGAAACGGTAAACAGGCGCGGGCTGCGCGTGATCCGGCTATATATCCACAGGGAAAATTTTGCCAGGGAGGAAAGTCCCCCGCCTTCTTTCAACTTTCTCTCTCTACTCTGAGTTTGACCTGCTCTGACTCGCGTCAGCATCTTCGGCAAATCGATATCCACGGGGCAGGCCTCCTTACAAGCCCCGCACAGGGATGAGGCCTGCGCCAGGTGAACAAAGTTCTCACCTAACAGCCCCGGCGAGACAATCGAGCCGATCGGGCCGGGATACGGGGCAATGGACCGATCCCGACCGATGTAGGCATGACCGCCGATCTCGCGAAACACGGGACAGGCATTGAGGCAGGCGCCGCAGCGGATGCAATAGAGAGATTCTTTAAGCGGGGAGTTTCGCAGGCGTGTGCGTCCGTTATCGAGAAGGAGGATGTGACGGGTCTGGTTGGGGAGCGGCTTGCGGAGCAGCTGGGTGTAGACGCTCAGTTTCTGCGTAGTCGCGGACCGCGCCAGCAGGGAAAGCATCAGTGCAAGATCATCGAGATCCGGGAGGATGCGTTCCATTCCCATGAGCGCAATGTGCGTTTTTGGAAGGGTTGTCACCATGCGCCCGTTTCCTTCGTTTGTGACCAGGCAGATCGCGCCGGTCTCCGCGATGCCAAAGTTGACGCCGCTCATGCCGATGTCGGCTGTTAGAAAGACGTCACGCAGGATTTTTCGGGCTGTATTGGTAAGTGTGGGAATATCTTCCGTATAGGGAATGCCCAACCTCTCGTGGAAGAGCTGACCGACGTCGTTGCGACGGAGATGTACCGCAGGTGTGATGATATGGGACGGCTTCTCATTCCGCAGTTGCACAATGTACTCTCCAAGATCGGTCTCGACGACGCGGATGCCTTGCGCTTCGAGTGCGTGGTTGAGATTGATCTCCTCGCTGACCATGCTTTTGGATTTTGCGATTAACCGCGCCGAGGTTTGCCGCGCAACATCCAGGACAATTTGGTTCGCCTCCTGTGCGTCCTTCGCACAGTGGACGATAACGCCGTTCCTCTCGTTCTGTGCAATAAATTGCCAGAGATATTCGTCCAGGTGTTCAATCACCTCGGTGCGGATCGCATGGGCGCGCTTTCGACGCTCGCGCCAATCAGGGATGGATTCGAATGCCAGCGCGCGTCCGTGCACGCGCCGTTCGTTGTTGGTATCCAGTGCGCTCTGAAGTGCCTCATTCGCGAGAGAGGCACGGATGTGCGCTCTAAATTCTGATGTGCTCATTCCAGTTCAATAGGTTTCGTGCTATTGTAAAGTCTGTATTCATCCACGCCTTAATGCATTTTTCTGACCCTGAAAGCATACTCTCCTCTTCTTTTATCTGTGATTGAGAATTTCTGCGATGTGCATGACGCGTTGAGCTTTATTTTGTCTGTGCAATCCCCCGGCGATATGCATGAGACAGCCCGCGTCGGTGACGACCAGGGTTGGGGACCCAGTCGTTTCCAGGTTGCCAATCTTCCTCTTCAGCCACTCTGCTGAGAGCTCGGGGTGCTCCATGGAGAAGATGCCGCCAAAGCCGCAGCACTCGTCGGCGTGCGGCAGTTCGACGAGCTGTGCGCCGCGAACGTTTGCCAGCAGGGCGCGCGGCTGACGGTCAATACTCATACCGCGCAGGGTGTGACAGGAGGGATGGTAGGTGAGCTGTCCATCCCAGCGCGCCCCAAGATCAGTAACGCCTAATTGATCCACGAGATATTCCGTAAACTCATACACACGTCCTGCCATTGCCTGGGCGCGGGGTAGCCAGATCGGATCATCTTGGAACAGTTCTGGATAACCGTGTTGGATCATGTGCGCGCAGGAACCTGACAGAGTGACAATCTCACCTTTTGTCCTTTCAAACACACGGATGGTATGCTCGGCGATCGGACGCGCCTCACTGCGCAGGCCTGCGTTGAAATTCGGCTGTCCACAGCACGTTTGATCGGGAGGAAAATCCACGTCTACGCCGAGCAGGTGGAAGATATCCACGACTGCCTCACCCGTCTGCGGGTAGAATGAATCGACGAGGCAGGTGATGAAAAGCTGGATGGTGGTCATGAGCACATTTTATCCCGATTTACCGTTCTAACCTGTAACTATCCTTAATGCTTCGTTGATTAAAACTTCCTGAAAATTTGGTATGATTGCCGTCCTATGGACACATTTCGTTCGAAATTACCCGATGGATTTAATTTACCCAAGCGCCTCGCCCGCCTGAGTGAGCTGGCTTACAACCTGTGGTGGACATGGCAGCCCGAGGCAGCGCGCCTGTTTGGTCGTCTGGACTTTGAACTTTGGGAACGTCTCGGACATAACCCAATCCGACTCCTGCGCGAGCTGGGTCGCCCGCGTTTGAACAAGATTGCCAAGGACAAGGAATACCTGGCGCAGTATGACAAAGTCTTTGCTGAATTTGATTTGTACATGAATCAATCGGACACGTGGACGAGCCAGGCTCATCCCGAATTGAATGGGCGACCCATCGCCTACTTTTCGATGGAGTTCGGCCTTCATGAGACACTTCCGATCTATTCGGGAGGTCTCGGCGTTCTGGCAGGCGATCATCTCAAGGAGGCGAGTGACCTGGGCCTGCCAATCAGCGGTGTGGGATTCATGTATGTGGAGGGATATTTTTCCCAGCGCATCACGGAAGATGGATGGCAGGAAGCGCTTAATAATAAGCTCGACTTCAAAAATCTGCCTGCACTGCCTGTGCTGGATGAAGCGGGGAATCGGCTGTGTGTGGACGTGGAATTTCCGGACCGCACCGTGGCGCTCGGACTGTGGGAGATCCGCGTAGGACGAGTCCCGCTTTACCTGCTCGATTCAAACCTGGATCCGAACACCGACTCAGATAAACAATTGACCGCACGCCTGTATTGGTCTGACCTGGACCGCCGCGTCATGCAGGAGCTGCTGCTTGGGGTGGGTGGTGTCCGCGCGTTGCGCGCCCTTGGGTATAACCCGTCGGTCTGGCATATGAATGAAGGCCACGCTGCATTCCTGACCCTTGAACGCGCCCGCGAGCTGATTGCAGGCGGTACGCCATTTGAAAAAGCCATCGAAAAGACCCGCAGGCAGAATGTGTTCACAACACACACGCCGGTCGCAGCTGGCAACGATGAATTCCCATTATGGCTGGTCGAAAAATACCTGGCAGCAATATGGCCGCAGCTCAACCTGACCCGCGATCAATTCTTCGAAATAGCACGTCACCAGATGCCGCAGGGTGAGACGTTCAGCATGGGCATCCTGGCATTGCGAAATTCCGAAGGGCGCAACGCGGTCTCTGAATTGCATGGGGATGTATCCCGCAAAATGTGGCATTTCCTGTGGAGGGACCAGGACGAGAACGAGGTGCCGATCACACATGTGACCAATGGAGTGCACGTCTCGAATTGGATGGCGCGTCGGATTCGTTTGCTGCTGGACCTTCATCTCGGTAGTGATTGGATGGAGCGTCTCGACGATGCAGACCTTTGGACAAACCTGGATACTCTCCCCGACGATGCCCTTTGGAACGTGCGCCTACACCTCAAACGCAAACTGGCATTCTATATGCGCGAGCGCGTCCGTGACCGCTGGACTCACGGCGGGTTCCACCCTGTGCAGGTGGTCTCTTCGGGCGTGCTGATCAACCCCTACGCGCTGACGATCGGTTTCGCCCGTCGTTTTGCCACCTATAAACGGGCAAGCCTCGTGCTGACCGACGTCGAGAGATTGATCCATATCATCAGCCGTCCAAACATGCCCGTGCAGATCATCTTTGCAGGCAAGGCCCATCCTGCCGATGAGCCTGGCAAACAATTGATCCAGCAGGTCTATCGCCAGGTCAAGCGGGCCGAAACGGGCGGACGGCTTGTGTTCGTCGAGGATTATGAAATGAACCTGGCGCGCTATCTCGTCCAGGGTGTGGATGTGTGGATGAACACGCCGCGCCGACCCTACGAAGCAAGCGGCACCTCGGGCATGAAGGCTGCGCTCAATGGTGTGTTGAATTTCTCCGTTTTGGACGGCTGGTGGCGCGAATCCTATAATGGTCACAACGGCTGGGCGATCGGCGAGGATCGTGATGTCGGTTCACCAAATGTACAGGATGAAGAGGATGCGGAAAGCCTGTACGATACCCTGGAAAATGAGATCATCCCGCTCTATTACGACCGCGACCCAAAGGAAATTTCCCACGAATGGACTGCCCGTATCAAGGATTCCATGAAAACCAATATTCCACAATTTTCCACGCGCAGGATGCTCAAGGAATATGTGGAACGATTGTATGTGAAAGCGTTAAAGTAACACGTATTGGAAGCACTAAGGTGAATGATGATCTCTGAAATCGACGTAAATCAGCTTTCTGAAAAATTGAAATCTGATGACAACTTCATCCTGTTGGATGTGCGCGAGCCCCCCGAGCTGGGATATGCTAAATTGACGGACAGCCGGCTGGAGGTCACGCCGATGAGCCTGCTGGCACGTGAAGGCACGCAGGCGCTGTCTGATTCTGCTCAATCGCAGGAATCCACCATTTATGTGTTGTGTCACCATGGCAACCGCAGCGCGCAGGTCACAGCCTGGCTTGTCCAGCAGGGCTGGAAGAATGTCTTCAATGTGCGCGGCGGGATAGATGAATATGCACGGTTGGTAGACCCATCGGTTGGGTTTTATTAAGTGTTTAAAGGTTTAAGGTTGAAACGTTTGCAGGTAATTAAACAAAAGAAGGTTGAGACGCAGCTCTCAACCTTCAAGCATTTTAACTCGTCAACGATTAACCTATTTTGCGAACATAAACTGGCCGTTTTTATAGAATAACTCACCATCCACGAGGATTTCCGAATCCGTGCGCATGTCGCAGATCATATCCCAATGGATGGATGATTTATTGTGCGAACCGGTTTCGGGGTACCCTGCACCCAGCGCCATGTGGAAGGTCCCGCCGATCTTTTCGTCGAACAGGATGTTGCCGGTAAATCTGTCGATATCGAAGTTCGTACCGATGGCGAATTCGCCGACATGGCGCGCACCCTCATCCGACTCGAGCATCTTCAAAAGATAGGCATGGTTCTTCTCAGCCTGTACAACTTCCACGCGCCCGCGGTTGAACGTCAGCTCTGCACCTTCGACAGCCACGCCGCCGTAGATGGCAGGATAAGTAAACTTCACCCAGCCATTGAGTGAGTTTTCCACAGGACCGGTGAAGATCTCGCCATCCGGCATATTATGTGTGCCGGTAGAATTCATGAATTTGCGTCCCTTGATCGAAAGCGTCAGGTCGACATTCGGTCCATGCATCACAACCTGGCTCTTGCCTGCCAGCCAATCGATCGCTTTTTGCTGTCCTTCCGCAGTGCTGTTCCAATAGGCGATCGGGTCTGTCTCCTGGGCATGGACAGCGCCGAAGACGAAGTCCTCGTATTCCTTCAGGCTCATGCTTGCATCCTGGGCATATGCGTCGGTAGGATAGAGCGTCGTCACCCATTTGAACACACCTTCCGCGCCGCGCCGCATCTGTGATTCGGTGATCGAGCTGAGCGCCCTGCTGCGCCGCTGTGCCTTTAAGGGATCGATGTTCGTTGTGCCGCGTGTGTTCGTCGCCGAATGGATGCGGATGCGGCTTTCGAACTGGTCGTAGGCAATTTTATAGAACGTGGGGATGAAATCGAGCTGGGTCTCTTTGGCGTAGGTCAGGTATATCTCGTCCTGGCTGAACGGCATCATGCCGGGCAGGGCGATCATGGGATGGGGGTGGCCGCCCTTTTCCAAAATCTGGATGTACAGCTCACGGATCAACGGCTCAGCGGCTGTTGTCGCCTCGATCAGGACTCGGTCACCCGGCACGACGCGGGCGGAATGTTCGACCAGAACTTTAGCGAAATTAACAATACGGGTATCAGACACAAAAAACTCCTAAAATTTCCCTTTGTTTGTCCCAAATTCCATCGGGAGGTGAGATCGTATAATTATGCGCAAATTATATCACCGCGACATCCTGGGGTATACTGAACCCGCCTCTTAGGATGAAATTACAATACTTGTATTGAGCCTGTTGAAATGAAACAACTTCTTCAAAACATCAAAACTGGGAAATCCACCGTTGAAGATGTGCCCGTTCCGACCCCGCGTGAGGGTCAGGCACTTGTCAGAGTAGCAGCCAGCCTCGTATCCGCGGGGACCGAGCGCATGGTGGTCGAATTTGCAGAGAAGAGCCTGGTTGGCAAGGCGCGCTCCCGACCCGACCTCGTCAAACAGGTCCTTGATAAAGCCCGCCGCGAAGGCCTGGTCAATACCGCGCAGGCCGCCTTCAACCGCCTTGACCAGCCGATGGCGCTGGGATATTCCTCTGCAGGCACGGTGATTGCGCTTGGGGAGAAGATGCAGGATTTCAAAGTGGGTCAGCGGGTGTCATGCGCAGGCGGGGGATATGCCGTCCATGCCGAATACAACGTTGTCCCTGAAAATTTACTGACACCCTTACCAGAAAATGTGGATTTTGAATCCGCTGCGTTTACAACCCTTGGCGCGATCGCGCTGCATGGATTCCGTCTGGCTGAGCCGCAGCTCGGAGAGACGGTCGCGGTGATCGGCATGGGACTGCTGGGAATGCTGACCGCCCAGATCGCAATCGCCGCGGGATGCAACGTCCTCGGCCTTGACGTGGACCCCGCCCGCATCGCGCTCGCCTCCTCGCTTGGGCTTCAAGCCGTCCGCCGCGACGATGCCGTGGACTCGTCTGCCGCGTTCACCGCCAACCGCGGCTTCGACGTGATCCTGATCTGCGCCGATACGCCTTCGAATGATCCTGTGGAACTGGCAGGAGCCATCGCCCGTGACCGTGCCCGCGTCGTTGCCACAGGCGCGGTGGGTCTCACCTTTCCCCGCAAGGTCTACTATGAAAAGGAAATTTCGTTTATCAACTCGCGTTCATCCGGACCCGGGCGGTATGACTTGAACTACGAAGAGCAGGGCAATGATTATCCCCTCGGCTACGTCCGCTGGACGGAGGGACGCAACTTCGAAGGCATTGTGGATTTGATGGCGAAAGGACAACTGCAAGTCAAGCCATTGATCACTCATCGATTCCCAATCGAACAGGCAACGCAGGCGTATAAAGTGATTACCGGAAAAAAGGAAGAGCCTTTTCTAGGCGTGCTGCTGACATACCCTGAGTCTGTTGAAAAGCTGGAAGGTTTAAAAGTCGTAAGGTTTAATGTTCAAACGTTTAAACGTTCCAACGTCGTCACGCTAGGCGTTCTAGGAGCGGGTTTATTTGCCAATTCCATCCTGCTTCCTGCCATCAAAAAAGCAGGCGACATCGAACTGATCGGCATCGCCTCCTCAGGCGGACTGCATGCCCAGCATTCAGGTAAAAAATTCGGTTTTCAGTATGCCGCCTCCGACGATGACGAAATCATCAACGACCGCGAGATCAACACGGTTGCCATTCTCACCCGTCACAATACGCATGCGGATCTGGTTGTGAAAGCACTTAAAGCTGGGAAGCATGTCTTTGTCGAGAAACCTCTTGCGATTAATAACGTTCAGCTATCTGCAATCGGCGATCAGCTTCAGGAAACGAAAAACTGTTTATTAACCACTGGCTTTAATCGTCGTTTTTCACCTTTCGCTCGATCTCTTTCCTCTTTTTTCTCCCATCGTAAAGAGCCCATGTACATCCATTACCGCGTAAACGCCGGTCTTATTCCACTTGACCACTGGACCCAGGACTCTGACATCGGCGGCGGGCGGATCATCGGAGAAGGCTGTCACTTCGTAGACTTCGTTACCTTTCTTGTGGGTGCAATTCCCGTATCTGTGACCTCGCATGCCTTGCCCAATGACAGTAAGTACCGTGAAGATAATGTGTCCATGACCTTCACTTTTCCTGACGGCTCCATCGGTGTCGTGGACTATCTTGCCAACGGCGATAAATCCTTCCCTAAGGAGCGCGTCGAAGTTTTTTGCGGGGGGCAGGTCGGAGTATTGGATGACTTCGTTTCACTGCAACTGATCGATAATGGAAAGAGAAAAGAAAAAAGAGGCTCACAGAACAAAGGCTGGGTGGACGAATGGAAGGTCTTTGCCAAATCCATTCGCGAAGGCGGGGAGCCGCCAATCCCCTATGAGCAATTGATCGGCGTGACCCGGGCTACGTTCGCGGCGGTGGAATCGATCCGCGGAGGAAAAACGATTCGGATCGATAGCTTCTACGGGTAATTTTCTACAGAGTATAATAAAACCATGAGCACGCGATTGCAGAGGATCGAAGAAATTTGCAGAGAGCGTCGAGTCAAAGCGTTATATGTTTTTGGCAGTCGCAGCTCGGAAATCTACCGGGTAATTCAGGATGAAACTATTGATCTACAGCCGTCTCTGAAGGATGTGGATATTGGAATCTTGACCCATGCTTTACTCTCCATAGACGAGAAGATAAGCCTTTCATCGGAGTTGGAGGAATTGTTTGATACACCGCGCGTGGACCTGGTCATCATGCAGGATGCAGACCCGTTTTTGGCAGTGAATATCATCCGCGGCGAGCGCATCTATGCAGAAGATGCACATTTCATGGATGAGTATGAATTATTCGTGCTTCGCCGCGCAGGTGATCTGACTGAACGAGAGCGTGAAAGAATTTCGATGATCCTGCATAGGGGATAACATGTTACCGGGTAAAATTTCCAAACGCGTGGTAAGTGATCGCCTGGCATGGGTGGACCGGATGCTCAGTGAAATTCGTTCCCTTCCGCTGGAAGATAAGGCTGTGTTCATGGAGGATTCGCGCAATGTTTGGACGGCAGAATCTTGTCTGCGCCGTGCTCTGGAGGCGCTTTTTGACATGGGCAGGCATATTTCCGCAAAGGGATTTGGTGAGGCAGTAACAGAATATAAGGAAATTGCATTGGCTTTGAAAAGGCATGATGTCGTTTCAGTTGGTGAACTATCCCTAATGCAAAAACTGGCTGGATATCGTAACCGCCTGGTTCACTTTTATCACGATGTAAGTGCAGATGAATTGTATGAAATCTGCTCTACACATTTGGGGGATGTTGAATTGATCGCAAATTCTTTTCGCTCCTGGCTGCTCAATCATCCCAATTTATTGGATGAAACTCTGTAGGCAGCAATAGATAGGTATGACTGGGCAACGTTTGCGGCGGTGGAATCGATTAAAATTGGGAGCAAGGTAGAAATCCTGTAAAGAATAACACCCACAATGGGGTAGCCATTGACTACGAACCGTCCTCTCCGTGTATTTCTGTGCCATTCTTCCAACGACAAGCCGGCAGTGCGTGAGTTGTATCAAAAACTGCGCGCCGAGGCCTGGATCCAATCCTGGCTGGATGAAGAAGAGCTCTATCCTGGGCAGGATTGGAATCTGGAGATCGAAAAAGCGGTCGAAGCCGCGGACGTGATCCTGGTGTGTCTCTCCAAAGGATCGACCACGAAAGAGGGCTACGTCCAGCGTGAGATCCGTATTGCCCTGGATTATGCGGATTACAAGCCTGAAGGAACATTGTATATCATTCCTGTTCGTCTGGAGGAATGCGACCCACCCCGCAGGCTGCGCATGTGGCAATATGCCGATTATTTCGAGGGCCAAAGAGAGCGTGGGCTGCAAAGATTGCTGGTCAGCTTGAAACGACGCGCTGATGGGCTTGATCTGGAGTTCAGAGAACCAGCGAAAATACAAGAGAAGCTTGTTGAAGAACAGAAACCTGTAATCGATATAACGAAAACCGAGAAGGCTGCAGCACCGCCAGACAAAATCACCCTTTCCAGCGGCATGGAGCTCCTGCGCGTGTCGGCAGGAAAATTTTTAATGGGGAGCCAGCCCGATAATAGACAGGCTTTTGACGATGAGAAGCCTCAACATGCCGTTGACATCCCATACGATTACTGGATGGCCCGCTTCCCGGTGACCAACGAACTATACAGCGCGTATGTCCAATCAAAAGGCATGAAGCATCCTGTGGATGGCTGGGAGAAGAAAAAGGATCACCCGGTCACGAGCATCAAGTGGACGGACGCAATGGATTACTGCAACTGGTCAAATATCCTGCTCAAAGCCGAACTGCCTTTAGGTCTGATACTGCGCCTGCCCAGTGAGGCGGAATGGGAAAAAGCCGCTCGCGGTACAGATGGGCGCGAATACCCGTGGGGAAATGAATTTGATAAGAACAAATGCAATACAAGCGAAGGCGGCAAACGTAATACAACTCCTGTTGGTTTCTATTCCCCGCAGGGCAACTCGCCTTATGGTTGTGCGGATATGGCCGGCAATGTCTGGGAATGGGCGCATAGTTTGAGGAAAGATTATCCCTATAATGTCAGTGACGGGCGTGAAGATGAAGAGGGTTCTGGCGCGCGCTGTGCGGCCCGCAGCGTCAGCGATGTCGACAGCTTCGGCAGCATTATCGGTTTTCGTGTGGTGGCGTCCCCCGCGCAGCGTCTCTCCTGATTGGTTTTGAATCTCTGTTTTCTGAATCTCTGATCTCTGATTCCAAAGTTTTTCTTTTGCCAACAGAATGGAGCGCCAGGACCCTCCCGCCTTACGGCGGGAAGTTTTTTGAGTTTTCGCGTATAATGCGCATGTCGCTTTTGCGACGGGGCTGGCCGATTCAACGCCGTGTGCTGCGCGGCGGTTCCTTCAACAACAATGAGAGAAACGCGCGCTGTGCGTACCGCAACGTCAACGATATCGACAACTTCAACAACAATATCGGTTTTCGTGTGGTGGCGTCCCATGCCTTTCCTACAGTTCAGGTCGCAAGGGCTTGCCCTTGTTACCGCAGGCCGGAAATGCTCTATGTCTACGGACATAAGTCGAGGCACAACAGGAGAGATAGCGCGGTCATGTCCTGGCTGATCTGTTCCCCTCTTTTATAAAGGAGAGGGGTGAGGTCAGGCAAATAGTAAAGAGCCTCACGCTTTGTTTGGCGCCGCCATCCCAGCGTGAGGCAATTTTTGCTGTCCTGTTTTCGACACTGGCTTATATGGGCCGGATTGGATAATTTCCGTGTGAGAGGATGCATGTGGGAATTCGTGGTGGATCGTTTTGATCCTGGATGCTAAAGTTGCGCTGATCGAATATCGCACATACTCAGAGGAGAATCATGCCAGAGACACGTTTCAACAAATTTCATCGCTACAATGAACTGACCCGGCTCCTCAAGGGATATGCCAGGGAATACCCAAATCTCATCCGCCTGGAGTCGATCGGGAAGCGCCATGAGGGACGGGATGTGTGGCTGGTCACGGCGACCCACTTCAAGTCTGGGAACGACGCGGAGAAGCCCGCCTTCTGGGTGGATGGCAACATCCACGCCTCTGAAGTGACGACCTGTACAGCCGCGCTCTATCTGATCCATTCCCTGGTCACAAAATATAAGAATGACCCAACGATTCAACGCGCCCTGGATACACGTGCGTTTTACATCGTGCCGCGCGTCAACCCGGATGGAGCGGATCGAAGACCCGAGCGGCGCCTGGAAGGCGCATCCGGACGAACCGCGGCTTATGATCCGCCGCGACCCGATTGAAACGGGTGGAAAGTATTATCGCATCCTGCCCGAGGGACTGCTGAAAAATTACGACGGTGTGACGTGTCAAGAACGGAAAGAAATGTCCACAAAGCATCGGTTTAAGAAGGGCTCTTCTTCAATTTATGTGAATCAAATTGGTGCTGGCAGGGTTATACCTGCACATGAATACTCCTGATCTTTGTTTGCTTCTCTTGAATATCAGGCAATTCGAGCTCACCGAGATCACAATTCAAGATAATCAAATCAGTCTTGGATTGGCAAGTACGGTTCAACAAGCGAAATGCCCAAAGTGTGGAAGAAACAGCAGCAAGCTTCACAGTACATACCAAGGTTATCCCAGCGATCTGCCCTGGGCGGCCTGCTCGGTTCTCCTAGAACTTCAAGTAAAGCGGTTTTTTTGCCATAACGCAGATTGTCCCAAGCGGACGTTTGCAGAACAATTTCCAGATCTTGTGGGGCGATTTGCACGGAAAACCAATCGGGTTCTCCACAAACAGCAGTACGTGGGAGTCAATGTGTGTGCCCATAGCGCTGAAAAGCTGTTGCAACTCGAAGGAATTGGCGTGAGCGATACGACTATTAAACGCATCCTTTGTCGCCTGCCAGAACCGGAAAATCATCCCATCCATGTGTTAGGGGTGGACGACTGGGCGAAACGGAAAGGTCAGCGCTATGGAACCATCCTGGTCGATCTGGAACGCAGCCAGATCATCGATCTGCTTCGTGACCGCACAGCAGAAACCCTCTCCCAATGGCTGGGAAAACACCCGGAAGTACAAACGGTGAGTCGCGATCGTTCCCAGACCTATGCGGATGCAATCCAGCAGGCATTGCCAGAGGCAACCCAGGTAGCGGACCGCTGGCACCTGCTCAAGAATGCGTCCGATGTCCTCTACAAGATCTTGCAGCCAGAATATTCTGTGATTCGAACCTATCTTGAGCCTAAAGCAGAGCTAAAAGCAGTCATTGGCCCACCAACTCAACAAAAAGAGGCCGAAGAAGCCCTCACCACGGCAGAACAATGCCGCCAGGAAAGGATGGATCAGGTGAAACAGCTCCACTACTCTGGATGTTCACAGAAATATATTGCTCAACAACTGGATATCCATCCAAAAACTGTCCGGCGCTACCTGAATTCGTCTTCTGCTAAGGCAAGGCGCTCTCGAACAGGTTGTTTGGTCGATCCGTTCAAGCCCTACCTGTTGAACCGCTGGAATGAGGGTTGCCACAATGCCACTCAGTTATTTCGGGAGATCCAGGAACAGGGCTTTGCTGGTCGCACAACGATTGTGGGGTATGTGATCCGTGAATTCCGGGATGCCAGTGGTCTACCTCCTCGTATACGAACGGAAAAAGCACAACCTTTACCAATAGATCCCACTCGG